>JAEORS010000184.1:0-4509 GCA_016840795.1 Candidatus Thorarchaeota archaeon
GCTGGCACCAGTGAGTTCACAGTTGCTTATAGTGAAATTGACTCGTGTACTCCTGATACTTATGCAGTGACCCGCTACACCACCGATGTCAATATCCAGACTGTCGATGATATACGGGTTCCCGGGCGAACCATCGCCAGGCCACCCCTCCGCCTGGGCTTGCGCTGAGAAATCAGCATCCCCATCAATGACTATAGCGTCGTGTGGAGTGCTTGCAACATGCATTCCCCTATCCTCAGGTTCTATTTCTGGTTGAAAACAGTCACTACTCGTTTCCCTCTGAACGAGGTCTTCCGCCGGCACAGCATGTAGCCCTGACGAGGACTGAACTGCAAGCACCAGCGGCAGCAAGAAGACCACAGCCAAGAACAAACCTAATACAAACTTCTTCAATCTCTCTCCTCCTTTGTCCACGCATGGGAAATCAAAGTACGATGTAGAACAGGCTTGCACCCTATCAGTCAAGGCACATTCATGCCGACATAATGTAACTCCTAGCCATCGAATACGTAAGCCCTGTACCGACTAATTGCACATGATAAGACTTCCGAAAATGAGTAGTGTTAGACCGGGCGAGATTTGAATTCACTACTCTTTGCGCGAGTCATCTCTCAGACGAGTATAGGATTTTGGACTGACATTGCGCTAACTATTCCAAATATATGCGTTCGAAACAAAGCATGCTTTCGAGAATTCCCATAGCTGAGAGTGACCAATCATGAGGAGGTTAATCACCTCAGTCTGTATCATGCTCTTTATCGTTGGTCTATTGATTCCACCAAGTGGCGCTGCTGGAACAGGGGTCGTTTCACCTCACACTGAAGAGGAGATTGAAAGAATTGTCAGCGAAGGCAACATCCCGTCATTTCATGCATGCGTAGTTTCTGATGGCGGGATAAGCTGGGTGAAAGGTTTTGGAGCACAGACAGATAGTGAAACTACCTTCCTCATAGGCTCCATTCAGAAAGTACTAGTAGCAATCTCAATACTTCAACTTCATGAGAACGGTAGTATTGAATTAGACAACGCTGTCAGTGACTATCTTCCCTTTGGAATCTCGAATCCGAGTTACCCCGATGTGGCCATCACAACCAGAATGTTGCTTGCACATCGAACAGGATTGGACACTATTCTGCCACACGAGTTCTGCTACGACTGGGATGGCTCCTACTATCCCGACTACGCCTACGGGAGAGAATACTATACTCCGGTGATTGGTATCCCACTAGGCGAGTTCCTGAACGAGTGCTTGACTCCAAGCGGGTCTTACTACAGCGGCTCTAACTGGCTGTATGAACCAGGAACCCAGTATAGCTACTCTAACTCTGGCTACAAGATCCTGATGTATCTCCTAGAAATGGTGTCAAAGCAGACTATTTCAGAGTACATGCAAGAGAACATCTTCAGTCCTTTACTCATGAACAATACAGGATTCAATTCATCAGACTTTGTAGGTCATCATGCCGTACCTCACACACGCATTTCAGGGTCAAATCTTGAGTTGCCCATATGGGATGGACAGTATATGATGCGAAGTACAGTGAGTGATCTTGGACATCTCATGATTGCCCTATTGAATGGGGGCCAGTTTGGCGACTCTCAGATTCTCCAACCAGAAACAATCGACATGATGCTTGAAAGAGTATCTGACTTCGCCAGCGAGAATACTGTTCCGTCTGAACTTCGCTGGGAGGGCTATGGTCTTGGTCTGGATATCTTCTCCCACGGGCTCTATGGCCACGGAGGTTCTACCATTGGATTTCGGGGTCTGATGTATTTCAATCCTACAAAGACGATGGGGTATGTCTGGCTTTCAAATGTGAACTGTATCCTGAACTATGATTCCAAAGACTGGTACGAGATTGCCCGAAACACAACAGAGATTCGAGATCTAGTACTCATTGAAGTGGGCCTGTTTCCTGCATCTCACATCAATCCAGTCCTCCTCATAGTTACAAGCGTGGTATTAGTCATTGTGCTAATCAACCTCATCCGTCTTCGTAGACGTTAGTTGAGATCTGGTCATATTGTCTTGGGAAGGAATTCACAAGCTACAACATAAGGAGAAGAGAGATGGTGGACCGGGCGAGATTTGAACTCCCGGCGATTTCTGCCTGAGTGACCTAAGCAACATTAGAACGGATGACTATTAACCAGCTTCGGACTCTAGGATTCAGATTGTGTGGGGAAATATAGACTAGCGTGATGGAGATGAAGGCAGAGAAACTGTACAAGAGCCTGGAAGACCAATTCGAACTTGGCAAGTTCGAGAGAGAGGAGTGGGGCTTCTCTGATGAAGATGTTCACATCACAGGGAGTTTCAAGGAAAAAGGGATGGGTGCAGTATTAGACAACACAGAAGAAGTCCAGAAGGTCTACACAGCTGTGTTTCCGAGCGAACATGTACTCGACCAACTTCTTGTTTCTGGCGAGAGAGATATTCTGCTCTTTACTCATCATCCCTTGATCTGGGACATAAGCACAGGTGGCCCATTCAGAAAGATACCAGGTGAGTACTTGGAGAAGCTCAGTGAGCGTGCAATCTCTTTATACTCAATCCATGCTCCTCTCGATAAGAATGGCCCCTACAGTGTAAGCACATCCTTGGCCAAAGCGATGAAGGTCGAAGCTGAGAGCGAGTTCTTTGAATACGAGGGTGTGCTGGTTGGTATAATTGGGAGCACTGACTGTAAGACTGTGCCCGAGATGACGAAACAAGTCGAGGATGCTGTAGGTCATCACGTGAAGACTTGGGAATATGGAGCACCGGAGATTGCAGACCAGAAAGTTGCTGTTATCGCAGGAGGAGGAAATTTCCCAGAGATAGCGGAACAGCTTGCTGAAACCGATGTTAGGATGTATGTCACAGGAGTAACCAGGAGGGTGCCTGAGAGGCCCTCATGGAGGTTTCATGAAATCTGCCAAGAGCACGGGATCAATGTGATTGGAGCCACTCACTATTCGACTGAGAAGTTCGCATGCATTGCAGTGCAGAAATTCTTTGATACACTGGGTGTGCCCAATGAGTTTGTAGAGGGTGTTCCATCATTCAACGATTATGAGTGAATTTCAGAGGTGTTGGGTGATAGATAGACCTCAGTACATTGCCAACGAAGTATTGTCTATGAAGTTAGTGGACCGGGCGGTTTAGTTGGCCCGTGAACCACCAACAGCAAGGCGATTATCTTACGTTTCATATCCTTCAACCTTCTGTGCAAGGTCCTTAGTCCATCTTCGAATTTCATCCCAATCGCGTGTATCATAGACTCCAGGTTCGACTTCCTCTATTCCAACTTCTTCAAGCTTCATTCGAAAAGGTCCCATGGTTCTCCTGAATACGAAATTCATCTTGTTGTAATCCCATATACCACCGAACCTGCCTAGTGCTATGGGATTAATAGAGTACATCTCTGCCTTGTCAACTAGTTGCTTCTGCCAATGGTCTTCCATCTCTTCTGTTTGCCCATCATGCTCCATAACTGCTATCCCTCCGGATGAAACAAAGATTGCAGTCCTTGTAGCTCGAAGATCCTTCTGGAACTTCTTCAGAAACTTCTCCGATTCTTTGCACCATCTGAACATCTGCAGTCCCGCTCCGACAATCACGAGGTTATATTCAGAGATGCTCCTGATTTTCTCCTTCTTCGCATTGGCAACTCGTACATCAAAACCCTCCTCTCGGAGCACCTTGGCAATCTCCTCGGATGTACTTGCTGTGGCTCCATATCTGGTACAATAGGCAATTAGAACTCTCATATGCAAAGTCTCCATTTGCGTTGCACCTATGTCCTTCTATTAAGTTAGTAGCAAAATAACGGTGGACCGGGCGAGATTTGAACCCGCGACCTGTTCCGAACCGGTAGTAAGCCTGATATTCTTTCAATCTGACACAGATATGTGGTAGTTGAATGTCATCATTGCGGAGTTCACCTAGGAGGGTTTGGCTTGTTATTATGGCCTTAGCCATCTCAGGAATGGTATTTGTTGGATTTTCTATTGCCTTAAATCCACCAACTGATGATATTCCTGCCCCGTCAATCGAGTATGCGTCCTACTCCTTTGATAACATGTTCCGCTATGTCAATGGTAGCCAAGGTGGCTCGACAAACAATATGGCTGAGTTTCACATCACCTTCGATAACATAGAGAGTGGCAGCGCTTTCTTACGCCTAAGAGCACTCACGATTACCTTCTGGGTAAAGGATGTAACAACTGATCAAGCCAATATCTCTCTCATCGGTGTTGATGACCTCGCTACCATAATTGCTCTTAATCCAGGACGAGAGGAAAACGAGATTAGTGTACAACCTGCGGGTCTCATTGAGGACAATTGGTGGACTACAGGAGTCTGTCGGATAGATGTCTTGACAAATGAGTTGCTGCCGGACATGGCTGCGAATATTCAGTATGCATTTAGAGTGAACAATGGAGTTGCTGAAGCACATCATGGACATCGGTTCCATGTAAAGATCCAGGCAGACGTCACCTATCATGCCTTCTACTTGGGAG
>JAEORS010000185.1:0-4505 GCA_016840795.1 Candidatus Thorarchaeota archaeon
GTCTATGAGCTAATTTCGGCGCCTATGTGATTTAGTATGTACAAGAAACGATATCTCTGAGTCCATCTCAGAGGTGTCGTTTCGAAATTTATTCATGAATTACTCCTTCATTGCCTTATGCCAAAAGCCTCATAATGCAATCATAGCGGATTCTGTTCTGAAACACTGAGGCGAAATCAAATGGACTTCTATAGCGATGCAGGTGTCGAACCAATTGGCGAAGGGATTCGTACTCATTTCAGCAGTGAGGTAACTGCAGAGATTGCAGGCACAGAAGTCACCATTATGGGTTGGGTCCACATTCTGCGTGATAAGGGGAAGATAAAATTCCTCATTCTCAGAGACGAACACGGTCAAGTCCAAGTCACAATTCCTCAGAAGAAGGTCTCTGAAGAAGTCTTTGAGGTTTCTGGACAGCTAAAGCCAGAATTTGCTGTAGCGGTAAAGGGTATGGTTGTAGCAGCCAAACAAGTCGCCTCAGGTGCCGAGGTTATTCCAACTCGTATCCGAATTATCAATACCGCTGAACGTCTTCCAATTGACGTTGTTGAAGGTAAGGTGGATGTTGATTTGGACACACGCCTCAATCATAGAATTCTTGATCTTCGAAAGCCCTCGGTCAATGCCGTATTTCGGATTCAACACACTCTGGTACGATTTGCACGTGAATATCTTGAGTCGAAAGACTTTGTGGAGATTCATACTCCCAAGATCGTAGCGGAAGCCACAGAGGGAGGGGCAAACCTCTTTGAGATAAAGTACTTTGACAAGAGAGCCTACTTGGCCCAGAGTCCCCAGTTCTATAAGCAGCTCATGATTCTTGCAGGATTTGGGAGGGTCTTTGAGATTGCTCCAGTCTTCAGAGCTGAAAAACACAACACACGGCGTCATGTCAATGAGTACACCTCGTTTGACTACGAGATGGCCTGGATAACAGACGTGGATGACGTCATGAAAATGGAAGAACGAATGCTGAATCATTCATTTCAGAAGACTGCAAAGGTGGCATCAAGAGAGTTAGAAACCTTGGGAGTTGAGTTAGCCGTTCCCAAGGTGCCCTTCAAGAGAATCAAGTATGCAAAAGCCATAGATTTACTAAACAGTGAAGGAAAGGAACTCTCAATAACTGATGACATTGATCCTGAAGCCGAGCGCCTTCTAGGTGAGATATTCCCAGAGAAGTTCGGGACTGATATGGTATTCCTAACGCACTATCCATTAGAACTGAGACCCGCATATACCATGCCTAGCATGACAGACGAAGGTATGACCGAGAGCTTCGACCTGACCTACAAGGGTATGGAGATTACTACTGGGAGTCAGAGAATTCATCTCTACGGTCTCCTTGTTGAGAGGTTTAAAGCGAAAGGCTTCAATCCTGATGCTTTTGCTTTCTATCTCGATCCCTTCAAGTATGGCGCACCTCCCCACGGAGGATTGGGCTTGGGCGTGGAACGACTCACGATGCAGCTCTTGGGAATTGAGAATATCCGTGAAGCAACCCTTCTCCCCCGAGACCGAGACCGGATTATGCCTTAGCTGATAATACTCTCTCTTATAGTGACATCTGACTAAACCCAATGAGAGGCCCAGTGTGGGCTATACACTTGTATGAAGGTCTCTCTGATGCAGGAACGTCTTCGATCCGAACTCTTTGCTTCAATAGCCACTCTTGATCAACTAAAGAAGATGTTCGACATGGGAATTGTCGACATCAGGTCATATCAGAGGGAGTCAGAAGCATTGGCCAGTGAAGTCAAGGCCAACATCGTGGACTTGAAACGTATAGGCCTCGATTTTGGCACCTTCATTCAGACCGAACGTGTTGCAGAGAGGTTTCCCGATGCTGTTATGCTTCTCAATCTAGTCCGAGGAGAGAACCGATTCAGTGGCGACGGGATGACTATGGATGAATACTATGATCACATTGGACTTGCAATTCTTGATGTGGCAACAGTACATGCTTCAAAAGGGCTCATGGGCTTAGCTGAGCTGATTGTTGAAGTCGTGAAGCGAATGCCTGAGCTGAAGGCCATCAGCTACAGCGACGTGATTGAAGCAGTCAATCGCGTAGCTGAACATGGGCTTATCCCAGGAATCCGAACGCTTCGTGGTGGAGTGAAAGTTGTCGAACTCCGGCCCCTTGAGCTAAGAAGGGACCAAGCTGATGTGGTCAATCTTGCAGCATCAAAAGGCTATGTTTCTGTGGAAGAAGTCATGATGCTCATGAAGTGGTCTGAGGACCATGCAAGACAAGTGCTCTCCAGTCTAGTAGATGCTGGAATGGCTGTAGCAGATATTCGATTCTCCACAGGCGGTCGATACTACTTCCCAGGTCTGCGGGCAAGAGAAAGCGGTGATAGTGGGGCAATTTCACAACGCTAAACTGAAATCTTGATTGCACCTTTCTTCTTATCCACCCAACTGGCAAGTCCTTTCTCCACCATGATGAGAAGAACTCTATGAAGATCTTCTTCTGGAAGTTTCGCGAAGCTGTAATTTCCTTCCTGAATTACGATTGACTTCACGTCTAATCTCAGCTTTCCTGACTTCAATGCCCACTCATAGATGATGTCAGCCCAATCCTCAAGGAATCTCCAGTACACTCTTAATTGCCTGCAGTTTCTGTCCAACCACTCAGCGATTTCCTTCTGTACCAGCACCTCGCCAATCAATTTGAATGAGTCTATCTTGTTTGTGATATCATTAAACGGGGGCTCCTTTATGAAAGCAGTTACTGAAAGGATGTGGACATCACGAACTTCCATCCATCGTAGGACAAAATCCGACCATTCCTCAGCCCACATCTCCCTGTCTTCTTCTCTAGGAGGTATGCCGTACATCCACTCTGTCTGTCTGATGTTTCCCCATGGAGGCATGAGAACAACTTCTTCTAGCTCAACGCGAGCTTCCTCCTCGATGGTTGAATCTGCAGTGACTTCAACAGTGCTAGTAGTTTCCTTATGCTTAACAACTACCTCCGGTCTATGGACTTCCTTCGCCTTCATCTCGACTTCTTCAACTAGAGTCGATTCTTCTTCTTGGGATTCTGAGATTGAGGTTTCTGAGGCAGTCTTGGTTTTCTCCTTCTCCTTGCGTCGTTCTCTGACACCCACTCCCTAGGACCCCTCCGCCCAATCGATATACCTCTTTACATCCTCAGGAGATGTTGCCGGCCTAATGTTCTCGATAGCTTGCAGGAGATCCTCTCTTGACACCGGTCGAATATCAAGTATCTCTTCCTCTTCCTCCATTCTGCCTGTTCGTTGCAGATCCCTGATTGGCTCCATGGCTGCTTCTCTGCATACTACGCTTATGTCTCGCCCACTGTAGCCCTCACTGAGGTCTGCAAGCTCATCATAGTCCACTTCAGGAGCAACCTCTATCTCTTCCATGTGGATCTCGAAAATCTTCTTTCTGGCAGGCTTGTCTGGGAGTGGCACATGAATCTTCTTCTCAAACCTAGATCGAAGTGCAAAGTCCAACTCCCATGGGAGGTTAGTAGCGCCAATCACCGTTACTCTGTCTTCAAGGTCACTGGCAAGTCCTTGTAGTTCCGTTAGAAGCTGAGTCTTCAGTCTCCTCTCTCCACCTACATCATCTCCAGACCTCGAAACCCCAACTGAATCAAGTTCGTCCATGAATACTATCGCGGGCTGATTGCGTCTGGCCAAAGCAAAGAGATTCATGACCAGTTTCTCAGATTCACCAAGCCACTTGCTAACAATGTTGCCTGCAGATACATTGAAGAAGGTGGCATTGACTTCCGATGCGACTGCCTTTGCAATCAAAGTCTTACCGCATCCTGCTGGGCCATAGAACAGTATTCCTCTCCATGGCTGGCGCGACTTGCCCTTGAAGAGCTCAGGGTGCTTCATTGGTGCTATGATCGCATCATGAATAGCTTGCTTAGCATCTGCTAGTCCCGCGACATCACTCATTTTGACGCTGGGTCTCTCAGTGATGATTGTGTCAGATATCATCTCCTGAAGTCTTCGAGTGTCCTCATCTACTTCTGTTTCGACCTCTGCCGTCTTTTCCATTGCGGGCTCTGACCCAACATCTGGACTGAAGACGGGTGGGGTGGTCAGTCCTTCAGGAGGCCCTCTAGCCTTCTTCTTAATTCCTGATATGTAACGTACTCTGTCAACGCACTCCTGTGCTCTGTCAAGATAGTGTTTTTGGACTGAGGGTAGAGATGCGGCATTTGATAGTTTGATCAGAATCTTGCTTGCTTTCAGGTAGTACTGAGCAGCTTCCTTCTTCATCCCTCTTTGATCCAACTCTATTGCCTTATCTAGCAGGTTCTTCAGGCCTTGGTCCAATCTATCTGACATTCCAGTTCAGGTCTAACAGGAACCTGTGATGATAATAAGTTCTGTGTGACTATCACTATACGCTGCTAACACTGAAATCGATTGACAAAGTACGCAGAGGATGTACCATGCTCTACGAAGGTTTAAACGCTGAACATTTATTCTAGTTTCATAGGGCCGATGCCCGAG
>JAEORS010000022.1:0-16218 GCA_016840795.1 Candidatus Thorarchaeota archaeon
CGCGGTGGCTGTTCTCGGACTCTACCTCTACTTTGTGCGTGGATTTGGCAAGGGGCTGGACACCTCACCTGAGAGTGACTTGGCCAGAAAGATGCGACGTATCAAGAAGCTAGCTGACACAGGCAAGTATGCTGCCGCAATATCACTAACGTATAGAACATTCGAGGACATGTGCGGCACAAACACTGGTGTGACACGGCTCTACTCTGAAACTGCAGGTGAATATGTTGAGCGAGTGTTGAAGGAGGTCTCATTGGACGACGCCGCAGTCAACCAGCTATTGCAGGCTTATGAAGAAGCACGCTTTTCGGATCACGAGCTAACCCGTGACCGTTACGAAGACGCGATGCGTGTGTTTACTGATATCTACCCGCGAATCGAAGCAGCGACCATAACGGAATAAAGGTGATAGAAAATGGGCTTAAGAGAGGCGATTTCAAGGCGCTTCGGCAGCAGCAGACCAACGAAGACTGGGATTGACGTCCCAGGCAAGCTGAGAAACATCAAGAAGCTAGCAGATGCCGGGAAGTACGACGCAGCAATCACGCTTGCGTATCGTACTTTCGAACAGATGTGCGGCATGAAGACCGGCTCTGAACGTTCGCACTCTGAAACCGCACGAGAGTTTCTGGAGCGTGTACTCCAAGTGATGCCGCTCGATAGTGCTACAATCGAGGAGTTCGTGTCCGCCTACGAGGAGGCCAGATTCTCCAATCATGTCATAACGCGCGAACGATACGAGCTTGCCATCAAGACTTTCAGTGATCTGTACCCAAGAATCGAAGGAAGAGCTATGCCAGAGTAGAAAGGTGTGAAATATGGGCTGGAAAGAGTACGTACAAGTGCTGCTATTCCTACTCGCATGGGTACCTGTGGGTATGTTGGCAGGCATGTCTGTACTCGGAGTGGAGGAGGTCTACGCTCAAGACTTCAGCCTATACAACACGGGCGAGAATGGCACCAGCGATTTTCGAATGACGATTGAGGGTGCAGGTTATGAAGTGAAGGCAATCCAGTCTTCAATGAGCACGTTGGGCCGGTACGGTGGCAACGCAACGCTTGTCATTATGGGTCCAGTTGTGGACTTCACTGCAGACTCTATACTGGTGATATTCCAACACTTGTTGGCCGGCGGAGGCGTGCTGATTGCCGATGATTTCGGCTGCGCAAACAGTTCTTTCTATCTATTGAACACGTTTCTTGCACCTCTACTTCAAGGACAGAGTCCAGTCAATATAACGGGATTCCTACACTTCGCGCGTGGAGTACTGTATGATCTTGACTCGTATGACAAGAACCCGCGCCTACCCGTGATACGAGACTTCTCATCTCACGCTCTCACTCAGGGTGTAAGTGAGCTACACCTGAACTATGCCTCCGTCATAGTTCCGACGTGTGCAATCGGATTGCAGGGTGTAGCCTGGACCACAACGCGTGCTTGGTGTGAGTACGATATAGAAAGCACGAATCCATGGCCCAATGCCACTGAATGGGCTGGTCGACTGCCGGTGGCTGGGGCCCTAGATTTCAGCGGTCGCCTGGTGGCCTTGAGCGACCCAAGCATGTTCAACAATGATATGATTGGCAAGGGGAGTAACCAGAGATTCGCACTCAATGTAATGAACTGGCTATCTGGCGGAAACCACAGCACTGTCTTGTACTGCGAGAACCTTCTAGAAGTGCCATGGAACTCCCCAGAGTTCTTCTTTGGACTCTATTTGGGAAGGGCTCTTTGGCTCTCAAGCCTTCCATACCTAGCGCCCTTGTTCCCACTGGTCACTATTCTCGGCATTCGCAAGTATCTACCCGATGCCAAGAAACCCGAAGTGAAGAGTGTGTCTGAAGTATTCCTACGTCGCGGTCAGACATATTTCAGTGAGCGGATGATGTACTATCGGACGGAGGGCAACTATGGCCGCGTGGTGAAGATGCTGTACCGAAGGCTCAGAAGAGACCTGCGGAAGAAGCACCAATGGACGGAATATGACCCACACAAACTATGGGATCTTATTCGCTACAAGGATCCCAGCCTGAAAGAAGGCGACTTCTTCAAGACCATAGCACGCATCGAGGAGATTTCCTCAAGTCCTGATATCAAGATCAAAGAGGATGAAATGATGAACCTATTCTTCTGGATGAGAAACATCCAGTCGCATTCAATCGATATGAAGTGAAATATGAGGTAGAAGGAAATGACAACTGAAGAAACAACCGAGATGGACCCGGGCGATGCACTCCAGCCAATGAGCATCGATGAGGTGAAGGTGAATACCTCAGCGATTCTCAATGAGTGTGCACGGCGTGTTGTGGGCCAGACCCATATACTGCGAGACGTGCTTACAGCATTTCTCTCGGATGGTCACGTCGTGCTAGAAGGAGTACCTGGCCTGGCGAAAACATACATGGCGAGGACTTTTGCATCCATACTTGGGTGCGCGTTCAAGCGAATCCAGCTGACTGTGGACACCCTACCTGCAGACTTGCTTGGTAGCAACGTGTTCAACCAGCGTACTGGAGAGTTCTGGTTCCGAAAGGGTCCAGTCTTTGCAAATCTGGTTCTAGCGGACGAGATAAACCGTTGCCCACCGAAGTCACAGAGTGCTCTACTCGAAGTGATGGAGGAGAGGCAGGTCTCAATCGAAGGTGTCACAAGGAAGCTGCCAAAACCATTCCTAATCATAGCCACTCAGAATCCGGTGGAACAAGAGGGAACATATCCTCTCCCTGAGGCTCAGTTAGACAGGTTCATGTTTAGACTGATTCTGGACTATCCGACTGACTCAGAAGAGGCCGAGGTCATTCGAAGAAAACACATTGGTGAGGTAACAGATCTTAGCATCCTTGCAGACCCTGCCGCCATGGTTCGTATGCAGGCCGCCTGCAAGACTGTCTATATTGAGGAAGATGTGATCAACTACATCAGGGACATTGTTATCCGCACTCGAAACGATCCTCAGATTCTACTAGGCGGCTCTCCCCGTGCGTCATTGGTGCTCATGAATGCGTCAAAGACCAAGGCTGCTATGGAAGGCCGCGACTATGTGATTCCTGAAGACGTGAGGAAACTAGTAGTCCAAGCTCTCAATCATAGGCTCATTCTCAAACCCGAAGCAGAGTTAGAGGGTCTGACAGTAGAGCGAGTGGTTTCCAAGATTCTAGGTGAAGTTGACGTACCGAAGTAGCATGACTGTCTACTATTCAGAACCGGAGAAGATGTGAAGTGATTACGCAAAGAGGTTTCGTAGTGGTCTTCGCCAGCATCCTGCTTCTTACAAGCGGGTTCGCCTCTGGCGGGAACTTCTACCTCACTCTAATCGGAGTATATCTCCTCATAGGGTTAGTTGTCACACTACCCCTCTTTGCCCTTACTGCAAACATCGCCGGCATTGAAGTGGACAGACAAATCGACAAGGTAAAGGTGTTCTCCGGCGACTTTCTGCGCGTCAGAGTGACAATTCGCAACACTTCTCGAAGACACTTTGACTTCATTGAGGTACATGATCAATATCCCGAAACATGGATTCTTGCCGTTGGTGAGAACTTCATTGCCACTCGAATTGAACCGGGCAGTAGCATCACCTTCAGCTACATCTTACAGTGCCGTATGCGAGGTCGCTATTACCTAGGGCCCACTGAAGTCGTGATGCGTGATCGCCTTGGTCTCCATTACTACAAGAGAACCCTCAAGGCTGAAACCGAAGTTCTTGTCATGCCCACTTGGAAGGACGTAAGGCGCCTCGAGTCTCTCGGCAAGCAAAGACAGTTAGGGCTGATGTTTGGCTCTCATAGAACCAAGATTGTGGGCATGGGAACCGACTTCGCAGGCTTCAGGGAGTATATGCCCGGGGACTCATTCAGACTCATCGACTGGAAGACCAGCGCCAAACGTGGTGATATGGTCGTAAAGCAGTTTGAGCAGGAGAAGAATGTCCAGATCATCTGCATGGTTGACACCAGCGGCAGCATGGGGAACGGTTATCCCGAGAACACGAAACTAGAGTACGCAGTGCGTGCCGCTGTTCTTCTTACACACATGGGCCTTGAGAGAAAGGACCTTGTCGGTACCTGTGTATTTAGTGACGTAGTCCATGCGTATGTCGAACCCTCAACACATCCTCAACACATGTTTGGCGTGCTTGAGGCTTTGGCGATGGCGGAGCCCGGCGGATGGAGTGACTATGAGACTGCTATCGCCCACGTCACAAAACACACAAGGAAGCGTTCTCTTATCGTATGGATGACCGACTTGGAGGAGAGCCCAGGACCTCTGCTTAATGCAATGAAGACACTGGTCGCGAATGGTCATAAGGCGCTGGTAATCAGCCCCTTTGGTCCTTGGTTTGAGGCACCAGTTGGTCAGTTTGGCCCCGTTGAGAAGGTCCTGTCTGAGGCAGTTTCCGAGGAGCTCTGGGAGCGACGACGCAAGATAGCTCGAGCTCTTGCGAGATTCGGGATTGGTGTCATGAATGTCGGTCCGGAAGACTTCCTGCCGACAATCATCAAGACCTATGAACAAGCTAAGCAGAAGGGGGTGGCGCTATTTTGAAGCCCGTAACTTGGGTTCTTCGCATTGCTTCTGCCGCGGCATTTGTGGCGATGGCATACCTGATATGGGATGCTATGAACGCCAACGATGTGTGGCATTGGGATGCCCCATACAACTTTGTCGTGACAGTGTTTCGAATGCTGTCTCTGGTGTTCTTCTACGTTTCATTCATACTGGTAACGGGCATTTCTGGAGCGCTTCTAGGTACTGTTCCGCCCAATCTCATAGTTGGTCTCTACAACACAATAGTTCTAAGGCTCTGGTACATGCAACCCTATGGGATTACAGGTCCAATAACGGATCCAAATCAGGTCTTCATCAGGTTTCAGCAAGACATCTTCAACGTCCTTAACTCACTCGTTGATAATGCCTTCCCATTCTTCTACTTCCTCTGTGCAGGTATTGGAGTTGCTCTGTTCTTGCTGGCTCTCGGCAAAATGGAGCACAAGTACGTTGGAGGGGCATTCATAGCGATTCAGATGATTCTGATTCTAGCCACATTCAAGAATGCGTTCAGTATGTTCCTCGGATCCGCAGTAGTGCCTGACTATGATGTATTCCCATCTGACTTCTTTGAGTTTCTTCTGACGCAAGTACAACTAATCGCCCTTGCATCATTTGCGTATCTCGAGCTGAGCTACCAGATGATATACAGCTATTCAGTGGGGAAGCCGGTGGAGGATCGAGAGGAGACGTTGAAGAAGCAGTTACTTGCGCTACGTCAGGCGACGAGAAAGCAAGATGCTATTGAGAAAGGTGATAAGGTAAGTACCACTGCCATGAGCAGAACAACTGGAGCTACTGCATTCTCCTTCCTTCGTGAGGCGATGGAACGGAAGGTGGTTGGCAGTCAAGACGCTCTTGAGAATCTCGATGCAGTGTCAGATGTTCGCCGCCTTCAGATATATGTCGACGAGCTACTCCAGACCGACTCAAGAGCAAGAGACGAACTCACCGCAAAGGCTGCATCTCCCTCTTCAAGCTACGTTATAGGTTCCACTGTAATGGGCTCGGCCATTCGCTTTCTGAGTGTAGTGGCGATCTCCTTCATCATGATGAGTCCATCGATCATAGGGATTCTCAGTCTTCCAGAAGGTATTGTGCACAGTGTCGAGATCGAACAACCGGAGATAGTCTTGCTATTCCTAGTTCCAGTTGTGTTTCTGTTTCCATTTGCCGCCATGGTCATAAGCTGGTTCTCGAAACGTGAGGTCATCGAGGAGGAAGAACTCACCGACGCTGAGAAAGCAGAGATCAAGCGAAGGAAGCAGGAGCTAAAGCGTAAGAGGAACGAAGCGGCCAAGATGCGCAAGGAGCGCGAGAAGGCGCGCAAGAAGGCCAAGGATAAGCCAGAAGAGAAGGATGAATGGGACAAAGCTCTTGAGGAAACTTACGGTACTTAAGACATCCAAAGAGGGGCTAGACATTGACCTCTATCGTTCTCAGCCACGGAGACCTTGATGGAATAACATCGGGAGCCATCGCATTGCTTGCCTTTCCAGGAGCTAGCTTCTACTTCACAAAACCCTCTCAGGTCCATCAAGACCTCTTCCGTGCAGCAAAGGACAATCCAGAGTCGGTGAGCATCAGCGACATTGCCATCAACACAAAGAGGTTTGAAGATATTCTCAGAGCCATTGACCGTTTCCCCGAATCCACAGAGATTCATTGGATTGATCATCATCCTATGACTGCCAGACAGCGCAAGGAACTCTCTAGGCGGGTGCAGCTTTTCCACGAAGTCGGGCCGTCAGCAGCAGAACTTGTCTACCGAAGGTTTGCAGAGAAGTTGCCCGAGTATGCACTTCGTCTTGCCCTGTATGGCGCTATCGGGGACTATTGCGATGGTACGGAGTTTTCCAAGAGTCATTTTGAGAACTATGACAAGCGCACACTGTATTTGGAAGCAGGTCTGCTTGTACAGGCACTCCAGGAGATAGACTATCGAAAAGAATCCAAGGACCTAGTGAGGCAGCTAACGCTTGGTGTTGATCCGAGTTCAATGAACGACATAGTCACACTTGCATTGAAGGCGACAAGAATTGAGCACGAGGTCTTCAGATACGTCCAGCAGAAGGCCAGAAAGCTGGGACCCGTGGGATATGTTCTTGACATGCCGATCAACGGATATCGAGGGAAGAGTGCGAAGTTCGCAGCTTATGCTACAGACAGCAATATTGGGATCAGTGCCCGATCAACAGATGATGAGGTTGACATGAGCATTAGGCGAAGGCACTCAACTGTCGATCTCAACCGGATGTTGAACAAGATCCTCTCCAAGATTGATGGTGCTCAAGGTGGGGGTCATCCAGCAGCTGCCGGGGCAACCATGTACAAGAACGATTTTCCAAGTTTCCTTAATCGCGTAGCAGAGTATGTCAACAGGTCTTCCTAGGCAAATAGCGCTAACGCGTTCCACATCACCCAGACAACGGTGACTATTGCCTCACCTGCAACAATGCCGCTTAGAACTTGACTCTGCTTCTCCCTCCTCTGTTCACACATCGAAATATGCTCATCATTAGCAAGGTCGTGATTTCGAATTCTCTCCATTCTGAAGTCTATGAATGCCCCGAAGAGCATTGCCACAGCCGTCGCAGGAGGTATCAACAGCCCAACGGCCAGACTGATGGCGCTCAGTCCTCTCTTGCCGAGCTGTAATCCAACAATCGCTCCGACGATGCCAAAGGAGAGTAGGTAGACCAAAGCAACCAGGGGATGAAGCCATGGGAGGTCAGATATTCCGGGAAGTTGGAACTCACCTATAACCGCTATGCTCGTTACCAAGAACCCAAAGAGCTGCGCCACCGGCGCGGGGAACTCAGGCCCACCAAAACCATATGTTCTGTATAGCATGTAGGTTATTACTGAGCCCGCAATTGTCCCGAGAACCATGCCGATGAAGACAGCCTTCAGAATCTCTCTGCCCCTGACTCCCGTGAGCCGTCCAAGCTTCAGATGTACCAGCAGAGCAAGAGCCGCATCTTGAAGGCCTCCAAGCATGGCCATGAACGTTGTTATGGCTTGAAAACTCACTCTGAAGAACAGAATTGCGGGGATTGATATGATGTCAGATATGTAACCAGCCAACATGCCGGTTTCGCTTATTGATCTGGCCGTAAAATACGCAGAGACCATGGCTAATGGGGTTCCAAAGACGAAGAGAAGCCAAGGTAGCCTAACACCAGCGAATGGCGTGAGAATTGAGAATACTATGATTCCCGTTATCGTGAAGAGGACCATTGAGGTGAAGGCGACCCAAGGGGGCATCTTCCCTCTTCTACTCCTCATGTACTCCCTAGGACTTCTTACCATCTCGAGGATTTCTTCTCGAAGAGTCTCAATAGAGAAGAGTTCCTCCTTCACGCGTAGTAGCTTGGGTATGTCCTCTGCCTTGTGAGGTCTCTCTACCAGCTGAGCTTCAGTGTCATCGTGTGAATTGGTATTCATGAGGGTCTCAGCGAGTCTCTGAAATTCCGCGGGACTCATCTCACGTTCTCTGCTGGAGATGATGTCCTTGAAGATGACAGATGCGAAGACCCCGAGTACAAGATAGATGATCTCGGGGCGATGTAGATGGTCTGAATATGGGATAGGTGCAGCTCCTTCCAAGATGACCCAAAACATCATAGTAGTGAGAGTGCCACACAGCAAGACCAAGGTTCGTTTCCATCCCACAAAATAGCCGATTCCCGCTAACAATGGAGAGTTGGCCACACCAATCCAATCGGGTATTGAACCAGCAGCAGGAATGACTGGTTCCAGTGCGTTTGGGATTGATGCAAGACTCGACCCGGATACCTGTTCCACGACTTTTGTGGTTGCTACCCACGTAGCTGACGCACCGATCCCAATCGCCACATTGGCCTTCGATGTAGGATCCGAACCTAGAGCGATGATACACTCTGCCTGTGGCCTGATCTGCGGCCAGGGGTCGTCTTCAAAACTCTCTCGAAAGGGCACAAGCAGGATGATCCCAAAGAACGCACTCATTGCAGTGACGACAGCAATGAATGGGATGGTAATCAACTGGTTAACAAGGGCTACGTCTTCTACAAAGATAGCCACCGCAGGAAAGACCACGAGCACTCCTACTGAGATGAATCCTGAGCTATTCGCAATAGCCACTACAATCGTGTTCTCTTCAGGAGTGTATCCTCCCCATATGCCAAGTATGATAGCTCCAAGAAGCTCAGCTCCGATGAAGTATACAACTCCAATCTTTAGAGCAAGATAGATTCCCAAGAAGGTCATTATGACTCCTACAGATATGCCGGTTACCATGGCCCTCTTGGTGAGCGGGAACTTCGGCTTGCTAGCGATGAATGTGTAGGTCCCCAATCCTCCCGCAGCCATTACAGTTATCTCGGAGAAGAACCCGAAGATTGCTGACACGAGAAAGTAGCCTATCGCTGCTAGAAGGATGTAGAGCAGTCCCTTCTTGTCGATAGGGCCTCTTACAAGAGAAATGACCAGCAAAGCCGCCTCGATGGCAATGGCCGACAAGACATCAAGGTTGCTCCAGCGGCCCTGAAATGCCACGAGAAGAGCATAGAAGAGTCCCGTACCGAACAGCCCAGCCATCAGGGCCCTTGTCGATCTACGGAACCTTCTCAAAAAATGTCCTCCGACATGTGATGTGCCAATCCCACTCAGGTTCGCACATGGGCGACTCTGAACACATGCAGAGCCGACCTAGACGAGTCGGGTTATTTATCGTTTGTGACTTCTTGTAGGATTCTCAATACCTGCTCGGCAGTCAATCCCTCTATGAAGACGGTCTTCCCCTTGGACTTATGCCCCGATACTAGACTTACTCTCCCCCCAGAAACGCCCAGGAGTCTTGAGAGTCTTTTCAGTAGTTCCGTGTTCGCCTTTCCTTCGCGTGCAGGAGAGGTAAGGTTGACGACAAGACTCTCATCCTCCAAGCTCAATACGAGCTCTCTACTCTTTGACTTCGGCCGGGCTGTGATTCTGATGAATGTTCCCTCTTTATTCTCCCAAACAGCATGCCGAAACATGAGACTGAACATCCATCCTTCCATATGAGTCTGTTTCACCTGTTTTCGAAGGCTGTCAAGAATTCCTTTTTATGGATACACTGTTCCTAGTCTTCCAGAGACCGTGCTGAATAACGGAGTGAATCAAACATGAGCGATCCTGTTATGGATGCCTACACACAATGCTACAACGCAAGCGGACAGATGGTACAAGCATTCGGAGTAATTACTGCTAGCGGGCAGGTTCTATGGCAATCTCAGAACTGGAACCTGGTGGAAGATGCCCCTCAGCTTGGCAGGGCGGTCAGTACTGGAGCCAGCTCAGTCGTACAGAATCAGGTTAAGTACTCCACACTGCGGACCACTCCTGACAGCCTGGTTGCTCGGAATGTGCAGGGCAATGGGCTTCTCGTGCTTGCTAAGATTGAGGGCGACAAGTTTGTCGTTGCTTGGGCTGCTGCAGAGGCACAGCCTGACGGAACCTATGTTGATGTCGACAGGGCAGCGAAGTCGCTCAAGGGCAAAATCTAGCACAATGGAACTAGAAGATCAGCGGGTAGACGTGTCATCAACAGTTCTACCCCTTACAATCGCGGGTCTCCTTTCACTGGTACCATGGTGTTGAAGAGATGGATGCGACCATAGACAACGAGTGGAGAATGCTCTACGCCAACAATCCGAAGATTCAGGCATTCGCAGTTCTCAAAGATGGAGAGGTAATCTGGGTAACTGAGAACTTCCATGGTTTGGTCGATTCAGCTTCTGATCTGGCTGAGGCCACTACGTCTATGAGAGAGAAGATTGAGATCAACAGTGTGGCATACAAGAGAGTGGCTTCTAGTCCTGAAACCCTCATCGCCACTGCCGACAACAATCAAGGGCACCTCCTTATGGCGCTGGTTGAGGGCAGCATCTGGGTCGTCGCTTGGGCGACACATGATTCCATTCCGGAACTCACAGTCTTGGACCTGAGCAAGACAGCAGTTCAACTTATACACCGGCTTTAGCCGATATGCCTTTAATGCGCAAAGAATAAGTGGCTATCTTGGACTGTCTAGCCACTTCTGGCAGAGGCAGACTCCAATGGCTCTAACGGCGTTTATTTTGGTCAAAGTTGAGGGCATGACGAATCGAGAAGTGCTAGAGCAGATTATCGCCCTTGAAGAAACTGAGGAAGCCTACATCATATTTGGTGCGTTTGATATCATAGTGAAGGCCCTCTTCAAGAGCAATGAGGACATGAGTGCGTATGTTGTGGAGAAGCTGAGGGGCATCGATGGAGTGGGTGAAACTCAGACCAATGTCTGCGCAACTTGTGACTGACCATCAAGGAGCTAGAGAGCAATTAGCACAACTCTAGGATATCTTGTCCTATGACGTTGCTTCCATGGCTGCAATGAATCTCTGCACCTGTGAAAGAACCGCAGTTATGACTTGTCGCTGTAGAATTGCAATCAAAGGTACTCGAACAACTAGTGCCCATGGTTTCATCTGAGCAGAATGAGTTCCAAACATCCCAATGCTCTCTGAATTATCTGCTATGACAATCCCCATCTGGGTTGGATTCCAGCCCGCGTCCACAATGGCGACATCTTCTATTACCGTGCTCATCTGCTCTATGAGTCCAGTCGGACCAATGCCCTCAACGTTTGTCATTTCTAGGTAATGAGTAAACTCCTTCCACTCTTCCATGTTTGCTCCGGCTGTGAAGAGCTGAATGTTCACGTTTCTTCTCTTTGCCTCTGCTAGGGCCGGACGTGCAGCGCTTAGAACTGCTGGGTTGAGTGTGGCTATGAATACTTCTTTCTGAGCCTCTCCAATGATTCCACGCATTTCCATCTTGATTTGGTCCTGCCCCTCTACAGTATATACCAGCTCTCTGCTCTCAGTATTCCTCTCCTGCTCAATGGTCTCTAGTGCCTTCATTACAACACTCCCGGACTGTTGCAACTTCTCAATAAGGTAGGGAATGGCGTCCTTAGGTGGATACGACTTGAACTCTGTGGGATCGCTGCCAAGCACTCGTCTCACAAGACCTCTGTCCTCAAGCGAGTAGAGAACATCGTATACCTTGCTTCTTGGCACGCCAGAATGGTCTGCTACGGCTCTTGCCGTACTCTGCCCCAATGTAACAAGGGCCTTGTAGGCCTTTGCTTCGTTAAGGTGGAGTCCTAGGCTTCTTAGTTCTGATATGATTTCATCGCCTGGCATTCCGCACACTTATGAAGCCAATATCACTCAAGTCTTTTCAATGCCTTGTCACTTTAGAGGTGACAAGATGGTCTAGATAGAATCATCAGAATCAAGAATGTCTTGAGCTTGAATCAAGCGGTCCATCAGGAGTTGCCCCTTGTCGGTCAAGCAGAGATATGGGCTATTCTGCCCGCCTCGAAACCTATACACAAGTCCCAGCTCCAAGAGCCTATCTCTAATCTCGTCAAAGGCTATACCTTCTTGGGGAATCTTCTCTATCAAGTCCCTCTCGAACCTATCTCCCCACTTCAGTTCCATCAGGATACCCCAGACGCTAGGCTGAAGTATGAAATCCAAACTCATTTCGTCATCGGGACTGGAACATTGGCGAACCGATATGAATCAGTCGATGTAACTCCTAGGGTGACACGAATTTCATATCGGTCGTCTGCATTGTACTACTTGGGTGTTATCTTGCCCTCAATGATTGAAATCTCCAACTTGACTTACACGTACGGCGGGGATCTGAAAGCACTGGAGGACCTCTCCTTTGCTGTCGAGAAAGGAGAGATTGTCGCTCTCCTCGGCCCGAACGGTGCGGGCAAGTCAACAACTGTCAAGCTGATTACGGGCATTCTTCGGCCAATCTACGGCAATGTGAAAGTGGCCAGCTTTGAAGTGTCTGAGAATCTCGATGAGGTGAGAAAGAGAATTGGATTCATGCCTCAGGAGACTGCGCTCTATCCTGACCTCACCGCACTAGAGGCTCTTGAGTATCATGCTGACTTGTATGGTGTCCCCAATGATGAGGTCGACGTGAGAGTCGCCAAGATGCTAGAGCTAGCGGGGCTGACTGATAGGAAGGATGATCTAGTGAAGACATATTCCGGGGGAATGAAAAGAAGGCTTGCACTTGTGAGGTCTATCCTACACGATTCGGAGCTGCTAATTCTTGATGAGATGTCACTTGGAGTCGACGTCCAGAGTCGCAACCTGATTTGGAATCAGGTCCGTAAATTGAAACAAGAGGGTCGTACAGTACTATTCTGTACGAACTACATGGACGAGGCTGAGGCACTTGCTGATAGGGTGATTGTGCTAGATCAGGGACAATTGGTTGCAGAGGGCACACCAGACGAGCTGAGGCGCCGATATGTTGGTGAATATCTGATTGAAGTGCTCATCGATGGGCTTGACTCAGAACAGGGGGCCTCTTGGCTCAATGAATGCCTTGGAATGGAGATTGAGAAAGTTTCTGATCCGCTCAATGGCGGCCCAAGGACGGCCTGGATAAAGAGCAAGTCGGGCCACTCAGACCTACCAGTGGTTATCGAACGGCTATCACAGAAGGATCTGAAAGTGGTTCAGGTTGCACTCCGTGAACCATCTCTGGGTGACGTCTTCCTGGCCATCACCGGTTCAAAGCTGAGGGACTAGAGTTGCTTAGAGAGATGAAAGCCATAGTCAAGAAGGACTTCAAGCAGGCAAGACGTGACCCACGATTCATCGCCCCAAGTCTGATAGTTCCGTTTGTTCTTGCTCTTGTGTACACAATCCTATGGGTCCAGGTCGGCGGTGGGGAGTCATTCGTGTGCGGACTTGTAGTTGAGGATCAGTCTTCTCAGGCTGAAGAAATGGCTGATATTCTTGAGAACATGGTTTCGACGACCAATCACACCTGGTTTAAGACAACAAGATACGACTCAGAAACAGCAGCACAGATGTTTCAAGACAACCTGCTAATCGCTTACATTTTGATACCTGACGGATTCGGATTGAATGTTAGTACGGGGAATGAAGCCACCGTTGTCATCTATGTTGCCAACTACAATGATGACGTTGTCAAGAACTACGTGCACCGCATTGAGGCTGGTGTGCTTCTCTACAACCAAGGCGCAGTATACCCCCACTTTGACCAGTCTGATGCCCCCGTTTCACTTGAGGAGACCCTCGCTCGGCCAATGACACCTTCGAATACCGCCTACATGTATGCAGTTGCCATAATCCTCTCGCTAATCGTCTGTTCTGTGACAGGCCAGGGACTGTCAACAGCCACCGAATATGAAACGCAGGCCATCTACGACCTGCTAAACTCGCCAACTAGTAGACTAGCCATCGTGATTGGGCGGACCATATCTGCCATTCCACGCTCTCTGGTAGTGTTGCTAATCACTGTTCCAGTGATTCTCCTCTCTACCGGTACTCTACCCGTTGGAAACATCTGGGTCCTATCTCTTATTATGCTCCTGACAATCTTGTCTCTCGCTCCAATTGGTGAGCTCATCGGGACAAGGACAAAGAACCGAGAACTTGCAATACTAGGATCCGTTCTCTTCAGCGTTATTGGTTTCCTTGCTGGTGGGGGATTGGCCCCAATTGGCCTGATGCCGCTTGAACTAAGGCTAGTTTCACTATTGCTACCCACTACTCACGTCTTAGGTCTCTGGACTCGAGTGTTCTTCCTTGACACTGTCACAGGCATCCTGCCTAGCATCGTTGCTCTCTTGGTGACGTGGCTTGTTCTGACTGCAGTTGTCTCAACACTCATGAAGAGGGAGGTGGAGCATACTTGAGCAACTTCGTGAGAGTATTCAAGGCCTCATTAGTCAAGGAAACAAAGACTTGGTTTCGGAACAAGTCAAGGCTGGTATTCATCGTTGCTTTCCCCTTGCTGTACTACAGTGCGTTTCTTCTTCTCATGGGTGGAGTCTATGCTGGACCTGGAGTTGATGCCGCTCTTGTGGTCCAAGAGGACAGTCCCGGTGAATTCACCAATGGCCTGATCGAGATCTTGGGAGAACCAGACGAGATTCCCCCAAGCTTGAACCTCATTAGAATGGACTCAGAATCCGCTAGCGTCAGCTTTCAAAACGGAGACATTTACCTGGTGATAACCATACCAGATGGATTTGAAGCGGCACTTACCAACAATGAGTCTATCAGCATACAGCTTCTAGTCAACAACGCGCATGAGGACATGACGAAGAACCTGCGAATGCCTGTGATAAGGAAGTTAGACATCTTCTATCAGACTTACCTACCTGATCGGACTAACAGCACATTTGAAGTCGAGTTACTGAACCCGTACACACCGCCAAGACTCGCCTACATGGCTTGGACTGTGACAATCTTTGGGATCTCATTTGCTGGACTCTATCTGGCAAGCTCGGCAACCGCTAGTGAGTTCGAACATGAGACTTTGGAAGAGATCACTCTGTCGAACCAGTCGTTGCATGCCGTATATGCTGGCAAGATGTTCAGTGCGGTCATTCTAAGCTACCTCTCAATACCGGTAGTATTCCTCTTAGGATTGGCAGCGTACCGAGTGTGGCCCATGGGAAACCTTCTCGTCTATATAGCTATGACCCTTCTTCTGTCAACCTTCTGCTCCGGAATCGGCGTGATTCTTGGAGCTATCTTCCGCAACTCGGTGTACGTGGTCCCGGTGGCCGCCCTTGGTGCTCTCTTCTATTGGCTCACTGGAGGGGGAATCGCACCTCTCGAAATGGCCGGCATTGGTTTCGTGACGGCAAATGAGTATCTTCCCTTCTCCAATGCCTATCGTACGCTCATTGAGATGTTCATTCAAGGAACATACAGCACGTTGGTAATCGACCTCTCCATTGTGGGGGTGTTTGCCGTTGCGTCGGTCTTGATATCACCTATAATTGCAGATCGACTGAGCGAGGTGGACTTTGGGAAACGGCTGGAACAGTTCCGTAGAAGACGACGAGGTCACCCTCTCATGGGTGAACCTATGGCGTAGACTCCATCCGAGAACTCAATGCTCTCCTTTGCTCCTCTGACCATCCGCCAAGAGTGACCTGTTTCCTTGAGGCCGCAGGCCTTGTAGACTCCAATTGCTCTTCGGCTGGTTTCTAGTACACCTGCCCTAATCTCAAGACCTCCTGCCTGTACTGCGAAATCCTGCAGGACAATCTTTGCGAATTCGGTATGGTCTGACATTATCCAAGGTGCCAATCGAACATGACCATGTCGTTCACTGCCCATGGCATACCCTGCAATATCACCCTCTACCTCAAGCACAATAGAGAATTCCGGACAAGCAGCGAGGCCGCTGGAGATAAACAGGAACCTGCTTGCACCAAAGTGCTTCCGATCAATTGCCAGTATATGCATGAGGTCTTTCCCTTCCATGGGTCTGACTCTCTGAGAAAGCTTGGGCTCAACGCGACCCGCAAGCCTCAGAGACCTACAGACCTTCTTGAATCCAAGACGTTCATACAGAGGAACTGCAGCGGGAACGCTGTCAAGCATCATGACATCAGTTCCCTTGTTCTTCAGGTAGTCCATTGCGTGTTCCATTAGTTCAGCACCCTTGCCTTGTCCTCGAAACTCGTCGACGACAATGAGATTGCCTATGGATGCAAACGGTCCGTACGAAAGGGCGCACACCATGCCAATTGGGACTCCATCCGCTTCTCCGAAAAAGTTGCCATGGGGGTCGAAAAGGAGCAA
>JAEORS010000186.1:0-4460 GCA_016840795.1 Candidatus Thorarchaeota archaeon
TCGGCTACGCGAACCTTCCAGAAGGAATGAGAGACGAAGAACTGGTTGTACAAGCGTACCTTCCGCGCGAACAAGTAGCACTTGACTTGGACCGTGTTATACGTAGACTAAAGGAAATGGTGTTCCCCTACCACGGAATAGCCTAAGGCTCTAGATTACTCACCCATGGCCTCGGCAACTGTGTCTATCCATTTCTTGACAATCTTGGTGACCATGTCTGAAGCAGCGGCGAGTATTATTGAGTCTGCGTCGTCCGACATAAGCGAAGAAGGGTCGACTCCGGAGCGTGCCATTCGAAGTAGAGTTGGATAACACAGGAAACCAAGCGCTTGAACAATGTCAGTAGAATCAAGCCCGGATACTGACACGGTTGAACCCAGGGATTCGATCACAGAAACGTTAGGGTCTGCATCAAGAATCTTTGCGAGATGCTCAAATGTCGACGTGATTACAGCGTCTGGCTCTATGCACTCATCGAACACTTTCACCCTGCCCCTATCGAAGGCTAGTGAATAAGCCTCTTTGGTATCAGTAGTTCTGAAGCAGAAGGAGATGTCTTTGAATGAGCCAGCTGACATGCTCATGTGTTCCTCGAATTCAGAGTCGGACATCTTGTGGAGATCTCGGGCCCTTTGCAGACTCACGTTGAGGGCCGCGCAGCATCCATCCACAATTGGACCGAGGTATTCCATTAGCATGAACCTGTCAATGTTGATGTCGTGAGCAAGCTGTGAGAGACTCCTCTCAAGACTATGGATACGTTCCTCTTCATTCAACTGAATCCAGTCCAGTAAGAAATCCTACGCCTTTTAGAGATGCTGCTAGAGCCCGAGTATCAGTGAACGCAGAAGACTTCCTAGCCCGAGTTGGAGTGGGAAACCGGATTCCTGGACAACACACAATTTTCTTTTATTAACCTAGGAACAGTCTAAGAACCGGCAGAATCGCTACAAGCTATAGATGATACTATAGAAACCACAGTGTGTTCGAAATGACGACTGACATCCACACGCATTTGGGAGCAGATCGTAACTCGCTAGATCTGGTCAATTTTGACAACTATGTCATGCACACGGAAGCGCTAGTCAGTCGTATGGATGCCTTCGGGATTGAGAAGGCTGTGCTTAGCCCAATTGAGCCCTCAAAGGGAAATGAACTCTATCGAGAGGCCAGCGCAATCTACCCAGACCGCCTTTTCACCGCTTGCATAATCATGCCTAGACCAATTGATACAGCGCGTCAGAGACTCAGAGAATATATTGACAAGGGCTGCGTTGCGCTAATGCTGGATGATAGCCTATATCATCCTCAGGACCCAGCACCTCTGATCTTGGCCGGCGAAGCGGTTGAGAAGAACATCCCTGTCTATATTCACACTGACGTAATGACTACTGATGTGATGTCGTTTATCGATAAAGCATCCACTATGTTCCCGAGCGGCAAGTTCGTCATCATGCATATGGGAGGCATCTTCGGTTTCCCGCAGCTGATTCCCCTTATGAAGCGCCAGAATATCTGGCTCGAAACCTCCGTCACTCTAGCAAGGATTGTCGAGTCGCCCTTGAGAGTTTTCCTTGATGCACTTCTTCAGGACATTGGAGTTCCGAAGCTAGTCTTTGGGTCGGAGCATCATAGCGAATATCTGTATCTAACCGGGGCGATGCACGACATAAGCCTCAATGTGGAAACAAGCCGCATAATAACCAAGGAGAATCCTTGGTTGCTACTTGGACTGAGTTTTTCCTAGAGAAGTATTGAGAATGAGGAGCCACTGCCTATTTCAGCTTAGAGTGGAACATCTCCTGGTGTATCAATTGCTCCAACTCATCTGCGTGTGGCAAGCCAACGATTCTGGAATCTGAAACGACGATTGTGGGAACTGCCAGTATCTGGAGTCGCTCAGTTAGACGCGGTCTTTTATCAACGGGAGTCTCTACCACTTCGAGGAAGGGATGGTAGTAGTCTAGTCGGCCGACAGCTTCTTCGACTATCTGGAGTGCGATGTTGCAGAACGCGCATTGCTTGGAAGTGAAGACTTTGATCTTGATCGGTTCGGGGTTATAGGTAGTATCACTAGCTTCGACTAGCGACTTGTGATGCCGGATGGAGCTTCTTTGCATCCTATCTCAACTCCGAGCTTCTCTACTCAGCAAATGCAGGAGGCTTCAGCCTGACGTAATCTTCCACTCTATCAACCGCTCTGAGCGGGACTGCCTCCCAGGTTAACGGACGATTTTCCGTTGCGCCTCGTTCTATCACCACGAAAGGACCGTTATCCTTGTCGTACCATACTTGCTTGATTCGGCCAAGGGGGAAGCCTCTGAAATCACGAACGAGCTTCCCCTTCAGCAGCCATTTGAAATCCTTGCCTTCCATTGTCCTCATCGGAAAGACTGTGCCAAATCATTCAAGAGCGTGTGTACAACGTACGTATTGTACGGTCAATACTCAGGATCAGAATCTCAATCTTAAAAGCGAATAAGCCCACACTGGACTCCGAGAACATATGACCGATTTTGCCGAATTGGCGCGTACTCTAGACGAGATTTCAAGCGTGAGTGGAAGGAACGCGAAGACAGACCTAGTTGCGTCCTTCCTAAAGAAAGTACAGCAAGATGAATTGACTGCTGCAGCCCTGTTCTTAGGAGGTAGAGTCTTCTCAGAGAGAGACCCACGTGTCCTGAATGTTTCTTGGAGGGGCGTGAAACAGGCCCTCAGGCAGGTCATCGATTTCACTGAGAAGGAGTTTCGAGAACTCTACGATGGAGATGCCGGAGAGGCAATAGCCGCTCTTCTGAGTACTGACGGTGTGATTCGACAGTCGGGGTTGTTCTCCTCTAGTCTTACCATCCTCTCTGTGCAGCAAGGGTTCCATGAGATTGCTGAGGCGGAGGGCAGCGGTTCGAAAAAGAGGAAGGAGGCCATTCTCTCACAGATGCTGCGAGAAGCATCTCCAAGAGAAGCTAGGTACATTGTTGCCCTAGTACTTAGCGACATGAGAGTTGGCTTGTCAGAAGGGCTACTGGCTGATGGAATAGCAAGAGCATTCGGGATTGACACAGACTTGGTGCGCAGGGCCTGGAGTCTATCTGGAGATCTCGGTAAGGTGGCCCATATTGCAGCCGCTGAGGGTGAGGCGGCGCTCGTCGGGATGAAACCGACTGTCTTCAAGCCTGTCAGACCAATGCTGGCGACACCAGTTGACAGCCTCGCTGAGATACTAGAGAACAAGGAGTCTGACTTCTCGTTTGAACTGAAGTTCGACGGTGCCCGTGCCCAGATTCACAAGGATGGCGATCAGGTAAGAGTCTACTCTCGAAGGATGCAAGATGTTACCGAAGGACTTCCGGATATTGTCGCTATTGCCAGAAAGGAGATTAGTGTTGACAAGGCCATTCTTGATGGGGAAGTTGTCGCAGTAGACAGTAAGGATCGACCCTATCCATTTCAGACAGTCATGAGAAGATTTGGAAGGACTCGCGATGTAGAGCAAGTCAAGGAAGAAGTGAGTCTGAAACTCTTGGTCTTCGACGTCATTCTTGTCGATGAAGAGTCCATGTTAGATGTGCCCTACCTTCATAGAAGAAAGAGATTGGAGGAAGTCGTTTCCTCTGATGTCCTCGCTGAAACCCTTATGACATCAGAACCCTCTGTGGCCGAGGAATTCTTCCGTAGGAGCAAAGAACTTGGACATGAGGGGGTGATGGCCAAGAGGACAGACTCACTCTATGTCCCTGGCGTGAGAGGAAAGAACTGGTTCAAAGTGAAGCACACTCTAGATACGCTAGACCTTGTCATAATTGGAGCAGAGTGGGGACACGGCAGGAGAAGCAAGTGGCTCTCCGACTATCATCTTGCTGTTAGGAATGCTGAAACTGGTGGCTTCGCCATGATTGGAAAGACCTTCAAGGGTCTGACGGATGAAGAGTTCAAGGATATGACCTCAAGACTTCAGGCAATTAGCATGGGCAAGAAGGGTCACGTAGAAGTCGTGAAGCCTGAAATCGTTGTTGAAGTCCTAGCATCCGAGATCCAGAAGAGCCCCACCTATGAATCAGGAATGGCACTGAGATTTGCCAGGATAGTGAACATTCGTCTTGATAAGGGTCCTGAGGATGCCATGACACTTCACGAGCTAGAGCGAATTTACGAGGAGCAATTCAGGTACAAGGCAAGATAGAAGCGCTGTGCAGAGCCTGTATTACTACTCACCCTGCGATTCTTCGACGTCCTGTTCTTGTTCATCCTGGGAATCAGTCTGCTAGGTTATTCCTCTTCTGATTCTCCCAATCACCTGTAGGACCTTCTCATCGCGAGGTCTGCAGAAGATGACGATGCTTACTCCCCCTTTGACACACGTTTGCCTAGGATCAATGCAGCCAGCAATGTGATTACTACAAACCCAGTGTAACCTACGAACCCGAGAAGCAAAAGAACTCCAGAACCAGACGCCTCGGTTC
>JAEORS010000187.1:0-4458 GCA_016840795.1 Candidatus Thorarchaeota archaeon
GAGAGTTCGAGGCAACTCGACTCATTCAGGACTTCATGTCGAAACGGGCGACTGAAGCGTCTTTGGATATAGTCTCACTGGTCGACTATGAAGAGGCCGGGAACGAACTGAGATTACTCGCAATGGACTATATTCGTCGCATAGTCGAAACCACAGAGGATAAGTGAAGGGTCTAGTAGTGATAGTCTGCTGATACTTGGCAGACAGCAGAATCCAATGGAGGAGCCAGACGGGTGGACTGGAAGATTGAGTCGCTTGACAGACTATTTGCCCCTGAGAGCATCGCAATAGTGGGGGCATCCGAGAAGTCGGATAAGCTTGGATCTCTAACTCTTCTTGCACTTCGTGACTACCAATGCAAGAAGTATCCAGTGAACCCCCGCCATACGGAGATTGGCGGAATGGAGTGTTTTCCAAGCGTCGTCGACATCGGAGAGGAAATCGACTTGGCTGTCATCGCCCTCGGTCCAAGACAGGTTCTCTCCGCGCTCTCAAATTGCGCAAAGGCAGGTGTCAGAGCGGCCATCATCTTCTCGGCTGGCTTCAGGGAGCTTGGTCCTTTGGGTGAAGAGCATCAGGAAGCTGTGAAGTCTGTTGCAGACGAGGCACACATAGCCGTAATCGGACCGAACTGCTTGGGGGCGGGGAATGTGGGGAGAGGTCTCAATGCAACCTTCTTTCCACATCCGGTCCCATTGGGAGGCGGCTCAGTTTCCTTTGTAAGTCAGAGTGGAGGAGTCACTGGGCTCATGATCTACGCGGCCTCTGACGCGGATTTAGGAGTAGCAAAATACGCTAGCGTTGGCAATCGCGTCAATATCGACTTCCCAGATATGCTCCGGTACCTGCAACAAGACAAGGAAACCAAGGTAATCTGTCTGTTTGTCGAAGGCACAGAGAGAGCAAGGGAAATGTATGAGGAGATGGGGAAGACCACGCAAACGAAGCCAGTGATAGTGTACAAAGTCGGTACCACTCCAGTCGCGCAGCAAGCGGCGATGAGCCACACCGGCAGCCTCGCTGGGCGGCATGAGCTGTACAGTGCCGCAGTTAGACAAGCTGGAGCGATCGAGGTTGATACGGTTTCTGAGATGATTGACACCGCAAAGATCTTGGGATTCTCAAAGAAACGACCCACCAATAGGCGCGTGGCCATTGTGACACATACTCTTGGACCGGCCCTTATCGCTGCTCAAATACTTGAAACGCGGGGAGCTCAACTCCCTCCGCCGGCAGATGAAACCTCTGCAGCCGTTCAAGACATGCTTGGGATGCCTGTCGAAATCAACATCACCAACCCCATCGATCTATTGGCCCAGGGATGGGCAAGACCCGACATCTTTGCAGGAGCCTATGAGCTGATCATCAAGGAACCTCAGTATGATTCTGTCATTATCATGTTCTCCCCCAACTATCAGGAAGAGATTGGTGGAGGCATGCCGGTGGAGGCAATTGTACAAGCCACCTCGAAATCAGACAAGACCGTAGTCGCCGTCCTGAATGCGCCGGAATGCCGGCCTCCATTTGGAAGAGGAATACTGGAGGAAGGGGGAATCCCAGTCTTCTCAAGCCCCGAGAGAGCTGCATGCGCTCTTGCCAACACGCTGAAACCGGTAAAGACCTCCTAAGACGTCAAGCTAGTGTGAAGGCCAAGATGTCCGGACGTGGTGATTGCACGGAAATCCACTGAAGTGTTATATGTCAGATATTGTGATTACAATTGCACGTATTCGGATGGAGTCGATTTGGGAACGCGAAAACCTCTGTATATGTTCAAGATGGTTTCTCTAGGTGATGGAACCGTCGGCAAGACAAGCTGCATAATGAGGTACACCGAGGGAAGCTTTGGCGAAACTTACCAAGCGACGATGGGAGCGAGTCTTGCAATCAAAAATCTTGAAGTTGAAACGGAGAATGGGCAGACAGCCGCAGCCCAAATCGTGATCTGGGACTTGGGAGGCCAACCGTCCTTCCGAGAGCTGAGGCTCCGCTACATGGCAGGAGCCAGTATTGCATTCATCGTATATGATGTCACCGCCCCCGCGACATTCATGAACGTATATGAATGGTACAAGGCGTTCATCGGAGTGAATCCTGAAGCCATAGTTGCAGTCGTGGCAAACAAGATTGACAGGGAAGACAGAGCGGTGCCGCCCCAAGCTGGAGAGATGATAAAGAAATGGCTGAACGTCACCCATATCGAAACTTCTGCAAAAACCGGGGAGAACGTTGAAGACCTCTTTGCTCTCCTCATCCAAGAAGCGGTCAGCAAGTATCGTTCAGATGACAGAGTAGTGTGAAGCAGAAGAGAAGTTGGGGTGTGAGGGAGCAGGTCAGCCGACTCCCTCACTGAATCGAGGTTGATAGTAACCTACGACTCTGCACGTTCGTTTGTTCTAGCAATGTAGGTGAGGAGAGATATCTCACCTCACAAAGCTCATGGAGGTGACTGTTATACGTGAAGAGCAAGGGACCTATGCTTCTCACACACTTGCTATCTCTCATCGTAGGTATTTAACCAGAGGAGTTTCGGATTTCATAGTCACTTACTGAATGGTAACGTACCCTTGTACGGTCCTCTTTATTTCCGGGTTCAATTTCGAGCACTGCAATCTTTGTGCTTCTGATCAAAAGCTAAGGAACTGCAAACAGTGCAGCGGCGCTGAAAGCATAGTCCAACACAAGGCTTGGCACGATGCCGAGTATCAGGGTGCCAATCACAGCCAGAATAACCGCAAGCAATGGACCCCTAGCCAAGCCGAAAGTCTTGTCATCAGATGGCTCCATGAAATAGCAGTAGCGAATAACCCTAAGATAGTAGCCAAGTGCAAAGACAGAGTTCAGCACTGCAATGAGTGCGAACCACCAAAGCCCTACCTCAACAGCGCTTGCTGGAATCAAGAACCACTTGAACCAGAAGCCAGCAGTGAATGGGGCTCCAGCCAAGGCAAAGATTAGTACTGCGAGAAGTGCGGCCGATACCGGCGAACGTTTACTAAGGCCGGCAAGGTCATCGTAGGTAATCTCCTTTCCCAACCTAATGGCCATGGCCCATATGAGGATGAACGCCCCGGACTTGATGAGTGCATGTGCGAAGGCAGAGAACATTGCTGCCGCCACTCCGTATTGAGTCCCTACGGCGACTCCCACGAACAGCACTCCCATGACCATAATCGATGAGTATGCCAGCATCCTCATTATGTTTCTTTGAGCCAACGCAAGAGCGTTGCCGACAATCATTGTCAGTATGGAAACTGCGACAATCAAAGGCATCCATTCAAGACGAGCCACCACGAAGGCCACCGCAAGAATCCTCAGGAGAGCACTTATCCCAGTCTTCTTGGTTGCCCCGGCAAGATAACCGGTCACACTCCCGTCCGCAGTCGAATAAGTGTCAGGAACCCACATCCATCCCGGAAAGACACCGACTTTGAATCCGAAGGCTATGAGAAACAACACTAGGGAGAGTAGGACTGTATATGCCTCGGGAGCTGCGGTGGCCCATACAGCGCTCAGGGCACTCGCGACCAAGGCAAGGTCGGTAGCTCCTGCAACTCCATATACGAGGGCAATTCCGAATACCATCAGAGTGGTGGATAGCAGCCCCATAACGAAGTACTTCATTGCACCGTCAATGGCACCTCTGTGCGGTCCAAGAGCAGCGAGCACATATGTAGGTGTACTCATCAGCTCCCAAGACACAAAGAGCGCGACCAGGTCAGTTGCCATGACGACCCAGATTGCGCCGGCAAATGAAACCAGCAGGAGAAAGTTGTAGGCACCTTTGTCGCCACCGAATGTGGTTGATGACAGAAGGACAAAGAACGCTACGATGAGAATGATCCAGATGAAGAAGTCGCCAAAGGCATCTCTGACAAAGAGACCTCCAAAGGAGGAACCGTATGTCGACGACTCAAAGAGAATCATCTCTAAGCCTGCGAGAATCACTCCAATGAAACTGACAACAAGAGGACTTCTCCGCATTCCGACAATCAGCGACAGAAACGCAAAGAGAACGAGAGTCAGAGCAGGTAATGAGGCAATCCATTCTGCTGGAATGTAGTTGGCGAGAACACTTGCGAACGGGTCCAGTATCGACCTGATGAAGGCGGTAATCTGTTCGAACTGCATCATCATGGAGCACCTCCTAGCATGGATGTGACCACAGGAATCACTAGGTCCAGAATCAGGTCAGGCCAGATACCCAATATCAGCACAGGAATCATCATCAGAATTGGGGCGACCAAGTCACTCCAAGGGGCTTCTGTGATTTCCTTCTCGGGATCGGGGTCACTGAATACAATCCGGTTCAATGTCCATAGGAGGTAGCCCACTGTGACAAATATCCCGAAGGCGATCAATCCAGACCAGATGTAGATATTGACAGAACCGAATAGAACGAGGGCCTCTGCAATGAAGCCGCTGAAACCTGGCAACCCAAATGCTGCAAATGAGGCA
>JAEORS010000188.1:0-4454 GCA_016840795.1 Candidatus Thorarchaeota archaeon
GACGCGTTCGATGGAATTCACATGAAATCGGAGAATCTTCTTGATGGAGCCGGTGGTACTGGTCGACCCTACATGCGGCCCTTTGTTGGAGGAGGCACAGGAGTGTTCTATCCAATCGCAGGGTGGTGGCACGTTGCTTCGGGTTTGTTTGATACATGCTTGGTTGTTGCTGAGGAGAAGATGAGTCCGTGTCAGCCTCATCCACAGACAGCTTTTCGTACCATCTGGGATCCAATCATAACGAGACCTCTTCTCCCAAATCTTGTCTGGATCTTCGCGCTGGAGATGAACCGATACATGACGGTTCACAACATTCCCAAGGAGCATATTGCTGAGGTTGCGGTCAAGAACAAGGGGAATGCTTTGGACCATCCCAGTGCACAGCTGGCGGCAAAGATCACAGTCGAAGATGTCATGAACTCTGAAACAATGGTCTGGCCAGTTCAGCGATTGGACATCAGTCCTCCTAGCGACGGCGCAGCTGCTTTGGTTCTGGCCTCAGAGGAGGTTGCCAAGAAGTACACAGACTCTCCAGTTTGGATTGATGGTGTGGGTTGGTCTCTCGATAGCTCTTACTGGACCAATAGAGACCTCTACTTCCCTCAGTACGTTGAAGAAGCTGCGAAAATGGCGTACAAAATGGCAAAGATCGATGACCCACCGAAACAAGTGTCGTTTGCGGAACCATACGATCCCTTCACGTACAAGGAGCTTCATCACATGGAGGGACTTCTCCTTGCAAAGAAGGGAGAGGCACCGAAGCTCACTGCAGAGGGAGTCACACAGCGTGATGGGAAACTGCCAATCTGTCCGTCCGGCGGTCTTCTTGGAGTTGGTAACCCAATAGCCGCTGCTGGACTGATGAAGTGCTGCGAAGCATTCTGGCAATTGAGAAACGAGGCTGGCAAAAGACAGGTCGACGGAGCAGAGACTGGTGTGTGCCAGGCATGGGGAGATCTCATGCAGGTTGGCACTGTAACAGTATTCAGGAGATGATGACGATGAGTGAGAAGATGAAAGAAGTTCCTGGAATATACCTCCGAGATGCTGAGCTGAAGGCTGAAGACGCTATCACTTTCAAGTGGCGTCCAAATGCAAAGTATATCTGGGCTGGCGGAATTGCATACAGTCGGTTTTTAGAGGAGCTTAAGAATGGTCGAATCATTGCTAGACATTGCAGCGAGTGTGACCGAATTCTTGTCCCGCCAAGAATGTTTTGCGACCAATGTTTCCGTGCCACTGATGAATGGGTATATGTCAAGGATACAGGTACCATCAATACTTACTCGGTGTCATACCTCGATGCGGATGCAAACCGAATAAAGGACCCAATTCTAGTGGCGGTAATTGATCTCGATGGAGCAAGTGAGGGCGTTGGCATCCTACACTATGTTGACAATGTCGACCCGAAGGACTTGTACGTTGGGATGAAACTCAAAGCAGTGTGGAAGCCCGAGAAGGAACGAAAAGGCTCGGTGACGGATATTGCGTATTTTGAACCAATGAAGGAGGACTAGAGAGATGGCATTCGACAAGAACACAGATCCATTGAAGCTTCATCATGTAGTTGGGGATATGGAATGCGACTACATCTATACGCCTGGTGTTGCAGGTGACAAGTTCTTCAAGGCCTTGAGAGATGAAGGGAAGCTTCTCGCGACGCCCTGCGAAGCCTGTAAGATCACGTACCTACCGCCGCGCATGTATTGCGAGAGATGTTTCTCAGAACTCGACAAGTGGATTGAGGCAAAGCCCTCTGGTACAGTTGATACGTTCACTCTTGTATACGAAGACAGAGACGGCAACAAGCTTCCTGAACCTGTCCCTGTAGCTTTCATTCGGATTGACAGAACCGACGGAGGACTCATTCACCAACTTCGTGGAGTCGATTCGAAAGCCGTGAAGATTGGTATGAAGGTGAAGGCCGTCCTGAAGGACAAGTCAAGGCGAAGTGGCGGGCTGACAGACATAGACCACTTCGCACCCGCATGAATTGGTCGAATCCATAGAGTAGAATTGAATGAATGCGAGCTGGTTTCTGCCAGCTCCCCTTCTCTCTTTCGCTGAATCAATCGTGACAGAGTTTATTATGCCCTACTTCAAGTCCAAACTATGAAGATATCTTGTGAATCGTGTGGCGCTGAGAACTGGAAGATGGTCATCCATGAGGTTCGAGTCCCTGGTGGTGGAGTTGTCTACTCGGCAATGAAGTGTGGAAACTGCGGCATGGTCTACCCTCTCCAAGAGCTAGCCAAAGGTCGAGGAATGCAGGTGAGCAAAGACAGTTTAATCGGGATGTTGAAACGATAGAACACTGGCATTCCCTTCCTCCCTCCTCTTCACAATGAGGTAAATGCAGAGCTCATGATACGCCAAATGTATATCTAAGATTGATACTTATTTCGAAACATCAATCCATGGCATAGGAGTCGTCTGATTTGAAAACGTGTCCAAAGTGTGGGAAAGCAAACGATGTGATGCGGAAGTATTGCCGAGCCTGTGGAGCATCTCTTCTGAAGTCGGCGGAGGAGCCGACACCTGAACCAGTTGAGGAACCAGAGCCTAAACCGATTCGGGAATACCCAGCCCCTCCCGATGAGGAACCACTCGTACGTCCCAGCGAAATCGCTTCTGCCTCAGTCGATGAGATTGAGGAATCTCCGGTTTCTGAAGACACAGTTGAAGCAATCGAAGAGGAGTTTGAAGAAGAGATTGAAGAAATCGAGGAAACTGAAGAAGTAGAGGAAGAAGTTGAGGCTGCTGCGCCAGAAGTAATGGACTACGAGGAAGGCAGGGAAGTCGTTAAAGATATACTTGCGAAGGTAAGAGCCGCGGAGGCAAGAGCTGCTGCGGAGGCCACACCATCTGAACCAGAAACAAGCGAAGCTGCAATAGAGGAAGAGCCCTCTCAGGAGGTGGTTCCCGAGCAACCTGCTCTCCAAGAGGCGGAAGACATAGCTGATGTTGAAGAAGAAGTGTATGAGGAGCCGCCCGCACCTCCTCCGGTGGAAACTCCCGAGCCGATCTTCGCAGCTGCAACTCCCCCTCCGGCCGCTCCTGAAGTGATTGATGAGCCTGCCAGAGATGAGAAGGTCAGAGCACTGGAGTCTGACATCAAGGCCTATGAGATCGAACGTCGTGGGCTTCAGACTGAGTTGGATAGACTACTCCCTCGCCTTGACGAAGAGGTCGATCGCTACCGTGCTGTCGCTGAAACCAAGAAAACTCGAGCTGAGAGTATAGACCGTGAACTGAAGCTCGCAAAGAAAGAGTACGACGACGCCAAAAAGGAATACAAGAAAGTGGAGAACCGCAGAAAGAAGGAACTCTCAGAAGCCGAGAAGCGAATTCGCGACGTAGAGAAGCGAATCAAGAAGGCAGAAGACTCGAAACAGAAGCGAATCCGGGAGCTAGAGAAGGAGAGGCAGAAACGCGAAGAAGAAGCTGGGAAGGCCTAGAGAAGTAGACGACTCCAGGAGATTGACGCAGACTCACGGATAATCCCACTGAGTGAGTCTCGAATACCTCATTTGAGTTGGCAGTCGTCGAGCGGCCACCTCAACCTTTCTCATTTACAGAGATGAGTTTAAGACACAAAGATGTCATCCTCCAGAAACTGAGGACGATCATATGTCTAGGGATGTAGATGACTCCGATAGTCTTCGTGAAGCGGCACTAAGCATCTATGACGCCATATTCGGAGGTCAGGAGTCTGTGGAGATTGACGGCGAAACCTACTCAGTTGAGAGGACCTCCAAGAGCAATCTGTTGTCGGTTAGGATTGATCCATTGTTCTTCGTGGAGCAGAATCCCACCAAGTCTTCGAAATGGGCTGAGATGGCTAGGGAAGGCCATCAGATAATGTGGGTGTTGAGGGGTCGAAGCTACCTTGCTCGTGTTATGGACGGAAAGTTCCTTGATTTGAAACGGGCGCCCTAAAACTGAGATGTGCCACTAGTGAAGATGCACGATTCGGATGATTCTACTCTCTCTTGGATAGACCAGCTAGGGCTAGCACAGTGATCGTAGCACCGATAACGCCACCAGTAGTCATTGCGCCAGTTATGAGTGGGTCTGGATTGGTGTTGACTGAGTCGCTAGGCGGCTTGGTCACAGTTGTTGTTGTGGTTGTGATGATTTTCCTCATCACTGTAACTGTCACCTCATCTGAGGCGACATTGCCGGCTGCATCGAAGTAGTTAATCGTGTAAACATAGATCCCAGGCTCCATCCCGTCAGCACTGATTTCAACTACCTCTGAGCTGCTGTTCCACGATCCTAATCTCAACAGTGTATCATCCAAGAGAACCACATAGGTATTGGGACTTGCGTCAGCTGCTTGCCAAGTAAGGACATTCCCTGTCTCACCGACCGTGTACGAAAAGTCGGCCGGCCCGGTAACAAGTGGTGAAATGGTGTCCTGCACATTAAGAGCGAACTCCGCGCTAACATAG
>JAEORS010000189.1:0-4442 GCA_016840795.1 Candidatus Thorarchaeota archaeon
GAGAAGGTCTGAGAGCTGGTTTGGTAACTCCCCTATACTACCGGACTACCTGCAACTCAATCTCGCTCCGGGATTCTCCAAAGGAACCAAGTCACCCTGCACAAAAGACTGTTCGACCTGCAAGCGCTACCTTGATGAGAGATGTGTGGGCTGTCCTACCACGTCTGTATACAGGGGTACTCTCTGGGCGTCGCCAAAGACACAAAGTAAGCGTCGCAAGAAGGGCAAGAGTTAACTCGGACTCCTGGCTTCTCCATCGCTATGAATCACATGAAGGATGCTACTATCCACCCTTCTGCCATTGTAGATGAGGGAGCCAAGATAGGAGAGGGCACACGAATCTGGCATTTTGCACACATTAGAGGATCGGCCAAGGTTGGTGCGGGGTGCAACATCGGCAAGGATGTCTACATCGACGCGGATGTAACAATTGGGAACAACGTCAAGATTCAGAATGGGGTTTCGGTCTACCATGGCGTGACAATTGAAGATGATGTCTTCTGTGGGCCTCACATGACGTTCACTAATGACATGCACCCTCGAGCCTTCAGCGATTCATGGGAGACGGTGGACACCCTGGTGAAGAAAGGCGCCTCGATTGGTGCCAATGCCACAATCCTGTGTGGCATCGTTCTCGGTGAATATTGCATGGTGGGGAGTGGAGCTGTGGTCACCAAAGATGTCCCTGCTTACGGGCTCATGGTCGGAAACCCGGCTCGCCTTGTAGGATTTGTGTGCAAGTGCGGCAAGCCGGTGACCGAGGAGACTGGGCGTGACAGTACAACTGTGACACTTCGTTGCCCTGAGTGCAAGGAAGAAGTCAGGATTCCTTTGACTGAATACGAGAGCAAGGTCGGGTAGAAACCAGTTGTCATATCTCTACAAGAAGTTCGTGAATGAGCGAGCGGCAGCTCTTCTTGGAAATACAGAGAGCATAAGGAACTGCACGGTGATAGCCCACATAGATCATGGCAAGACCACGCTCACAGATTCTCTCATTGCAGCATCCGGGCTCCTATCAAAGGAGGTTGCAGCGACCGCCCGCCTTCTCGACTACGATATGATTGAACAAGAACGCGGAATCACCATCAAGGCATCAGGCATCTCTCTGATTCATGAGATGGATGGCAAAGACCATCTGATACACCTCATCGACACTCCCGGACACATCGACTTCTCAAGTCACGTGGCGAGAGGTCTACGCCTGACCGACGGTGCAGTGATTGTGGTCGATGCGATTGAGGGAATCATGGTACAGACAGAAACCGTGACAAGGCAGGCGATTTCCGAGATGGTCAGGCCGGTGTTCCTGGTGAACAAGGTCGACCGCCTTTTCAAGGAGAGGAAACTCAAATCCGAACGTGTCGCAGGGGAGATCAACAAGACAGTCCGAGAGTTCAACGCGATGTTGGGCAAATATCTCGACGATGAACTCTTGGAGGAGTGGGAGGTTTCTTTCAGCAAATCCTCCTTGTGTGTGGGGTCAGCACTGCACAAGTGGGGCCTTGACTTGTCGGTGCTACGGGATAGAACGGGAGGAAGTGAAACTCCAACAGACCTTGCGTCTGCGTTCCTAGAGATTCTAAAAGAGATAGAAGATGCATACTCAAAGGAAACCGTAGGCATCCTTGCTGAGGAATTCCCGATTGCGAAGGTTGTCTTGGACTCAGTCGTAAAGATAGTCCCGAATCCATCTGTCGCCCAGAGCTATCGACTACCATTATTCTGGAAAGGACAAGGTACCAAGCAGGAGAAGAACCTCCTAACATGCAGCAGTAAGGGTCCGGCGGTTCTTCTTGTGGGAGATATCCAGCCTGACAGGCACGCAGGACTAGTTGCGGCAGTCAGGGTGTTCTCCGGCACTCTGAAGAGAGCCAAACCGCTAGTGAACCTTAGAACAGATTTAGCAGGGAAAACGCTGCAAATCGGCCTCTTCATGTCGAAGTCGAGGATTGCTCTCCCTGAAGTGCCAGCCGGGAATCTCGCCTTCATCACGGGCATCAGAGACCTCGCAGTTGGAGATACGCTGGTCACAGAGGGTACTGAGGATGTGCCTCCTCTGATGGAGCTACAGTACCCAACAGAACCTGTTGTCACATACACAATTGAACCAAAGCGGCTCTCACAACTCAGCGAGATTCAGATACCAATCAAGGATTTTGTGGCAACGGACCCGGCGCTGGAATTTGAGGTGAACCCTGAAACCGGTGAGATGCTTCTATCGGGGGCTGGAGAGCTTCATATAGAGATCAGTGTCGAGAAGATGTCCAGAATAGGTGTCGATGTGATCCTTGGGACACCCATGGTCCTGTTGAAGGAACAGATGACCAGCGACGGGTCGACGGCTGTAGGAGGAGAAGGTGAGTCAAGCAGGTTCTCCGTGCGGGCAATCCTTCGGAGCGATGATAGACAGCTCGAGGATTTCGGGACTCTACTGGACTCAGATATGCAACTTGGATGTTATCTGATAGACCAGTCGTGTAGAATCAGCCCTCATGGTGACGAAGTGGCGCTCGTCAGGGAAGCGTTCAGGTCAATCATTCGGCGAGGTCCGGTCGCAGGAGAGAGAATGCGTCAGTTAGTGATTCTGATAGAGAAGGCAGACATACGCATGGAGGCACCGGAAACATCCTGGAGAGACGTCACTCAACCCCTGCTTAAGGCAATGAGGAGCAGCATCATGACCGGCAGTCCTAAGGTCCTTGAGCCGTGGGTCAGACTTGAGATTAGTACACCAGAGGAACACGTTGGTGAGTTGACTTCAATCCTGGCCAGGAGAAAGGGACAGGTACATGAGATAGACTCCGAGAGGTCACTTTACAGAATAATCGCGGAGATTCCAGTACGTCAGTCATTCGGACTAGCCAATGAGATCAGGACATCGACATCGGGATGGGCAACATGGGGGGCAAGAGCGGGTGGCTATCGCGAACTAGGATATGGTGAGTCGGAGGAAACAGAAACCTACTAGGTTCGCAGATAGTATCGGCGGTTCATGACCTCACCGAGCATTGACAGAAGTCTGCGGTCAATCATGGAGACCTCGTCCATTATCTTGAGTGCTCGTGTTATGTTCGAAAACACAGCGTTGAGGTAGGCCTTTGCCTCCACGAGCTCTGACTGTTCCACCATCTGAAGATATGCATCAGCAATCTTCATGAGACCGAGCCAGTCGTCAGCAAGTATGAACCGAAACTGACCTGCATCCAGTCCCTCTGGAAGGTCATCATACCGACTCCGTTCTATCACGGCGTCGTATTGGTTCTCAAGTGCAAGTGCATATCTGAGAAGAACATCGGCCAATGACACGCAGGTTGCATTGATGAACTCAGCACTCTCTGGAATCGTTGTTTCCACAAGACCCACGCTCTTCAATGAAACCGCAGCCCCGTAAAGTCCTGAGGCCAGGTTACTGAAGTCCTGATTCTCGAAGAATGACTTGATGGCCTCAGCGAGTCGTGTCTGGCCTCTCCAATACTGAGCAACGAGAGGATCAATCTCTTCCACTGCTACATCTGCCGGGTCGAGAATCTCAGTCCTAGCACCAAGACCGACAGCCTCGAGATTCATCTTGGCAGAAGCAAGAGCAGTCATGAGGATTCCCATCCTCGACAAGCCGGATTTGTGTGAGCTCAGATTGCTGGCACGGGTTCTCAGAACAGGCCAGTCCTTGTTCATATACGGCACCACTAGAGATACGCCGTGAATGAATATCGAATCATCCTGAGCCCTCGCATCGGCAAGGAGTCTGTCTATGTCGTCCAGAAGCCGGGTGACTCGTTCAGGCAATTTCTCGTCATGTCTGAGAGCAAGCCAGACCACATTGTATGTGGCAATCGCGACCTCGACGAAGGCGCGCGAGTCGGTCGGAAACAGTGGAACGAACTTCACCAGGACCTCTCGAAGCGATTTCTGAGCCTCCTCCTGAGAGTATTCCTCATCTCTCATCATTGATAGTGCGAGTCCTAGTTTGCTACCAAGGAGCTCCAAGTCAGAGGCTCTGCCCTTCTCATGAAGTTCCTCCCTCATCCGAATCGCAGTCTGAAAAGATTCCACACCAATGTCCCAGCACTCATCTGAGTCCGTTCCTAGGCAGACCCATCCAAGGGAGTTCTCAGCCCTCGCCATATCTATGGTAATATCATGTCCTTCTGCTTCCAGACTCTCAAGGATTAATCTCGCTCTTTCAAGATATTCCATGCTTGTAAGGGTGTTATCATGGTCACCTAGTAATCCGTGCGCAAAGCCGAGGCCAACGAGGACTCTGAACAGCTGCAAGGACTGGGTGGAGTCGAGGTCTTCCATTTCCTCGTATACCATCAGACCCTTCTCGAGCCGCTCTATTGCCTGAGGAACCCCCTCTCTCCAGCCGTTGGCGAGGATACTCGTGCCAATCACCATGTGGGCAAAACCCAGTTCATCTTTGGTAGCTTCTCTCTTCC
>JAEORS010000190.1:0-4436 GCA_016840795.1 Candidatus Thorarchaeota archaeon
TCCCGAAATTGTGCTCTACTGTCCTGCTCTTCTCAGCATACAAGGCAAGGCGGTCAAGGCGCGCATCCTTTGCGGCATGGTCCCGAAAGTCCTTGGAACGTATCCTCTCGTGAATGTCCTCGTTTAGGCGCAGGATGTCGTCTGATGTCTTGAGAATATACTGAAGCATCTTGATGATCATGTTGAAATCATTGATGTCTCTGATCTGCAGAGTCTGACTATAGAACTGATACTCTAATCTTGCCAGACGCTCCCTCATTCCGACGATTTCCCGAAGCCATTCCTCTTCACTGTCGGAGAATTTCGCTCTCAGTCCGCTCCATGTCTGCTGCTGATCCAGGAGTTGAACAAGATAGGCTCTCAGGAAGGCAAAGTGATCTATACCGTCCTCAATATCGTCCTCAGTGCCGATTGCGTCCATCATCTCATCCATTTCACTGAGTTTTACAGCAATCATGAGCGAGAACTTGTCTACGTATCGTTTTACCTCTTCAGTCTTCTCCTTCTTTGTCATTGTGTCCGCGAACTTGTCGCTTAGAGTCAGGAGGAACTTGTAGAGACACTCGCTGCATATCTCAGTGCTTGAGGTGAGATCCTTCGTGGAGAGGAATTGCAGTGCGTCTTCTAGGTCGTCACCCGGTACATCGCGGCCATGAATTCGAAGAACCCACCCCTGACTGATGCAGAACACTCTATTATCAGGATAGTTGATGAATACCGACGTATAACAGACGTTGTCCTCCACCGCCTGTTCCTGCCTCATACTCTCCCTATCGGTATGAAAGGAGAAGAGCTGAGGGTCTATTTCGATTGCTTCAATCTCCAGTACCCTATCATCATTGACACAGAGTTTCTCGTCGCCGAAGACTTTGTAGCAGGGGCACCCTCTAATAAGCCTGATACTGCCCTGCCCAAATTCTTGCTGTCCCAGTGTCAAGTAGGAATCCTCCATATTAACGGCGCTTCATCCACGAATTCCCATCTCACGTCTATCACTACGGTTGCACACCTTGTGTTATAGGGATTTTTGTGAGGTTCTCGTTTCAATCTGGTTGAGCATTCTAACCAAATTCTTGAACCATTGTTCGTTCTTACTTCGACTAACACTATGTTTCTGAAGGAGCGTTCCTATTTCGTTCGGAAGTTGGCCAGTTTCTTGGAGATCACGCGTCATTTCTCTTATGTCCTCAACGATTCGGACTACCCTCTCGGCAACGTCAATCATGAATCTGAGCAACCCAAGTGAAATCTGAGCGTCTTGGGATTCCCTTAGTGTTGACACCTGAAAGAGGAACACTCCCTCGAGTCTGGTCAGGAGCCTATTCTGTTCGACCAAGGACACAATCCGACTCTCAGCCTCATTCGACCTCAAGTCGTGAATCACTCCTGTCCATTCGCTTCTGAGGTCCAAGAGCTCCTTGATTCGTGCGCTGATGAGGTCATCCAAGATCTCCGAATCTTGACCATCGGAGTGCTCGGCAGCACCAATAAGGTCGGCAGCCATTTGCGCTGTCACTCTCTTTAGATACGAGGAGATGAGCTCTGCTCTTTCGTCGTCTGTCAAGAGCTCCTCAAAGGTGTCTCCGAGCGTGATCAGATACTTGTAGAGACAAGAAGAGCAGATCACTCCGTCGCCGGCCTGCTCTGAAGCACTAACGAACTGAAGTGCTGCCTGAATCTCCGACGCCTTCACTGGACGTCCGTTAATCTTCACTAACTGACCTTGGCTGACACAGTAAGTATGTTCCTTATCGTTGTCGAGGAACACTAGACAGTAGCACATACTCTCGCTATTGCTCCTCAATTCAGTCAAGTCTTCTATTGAGGTGGCATTACCGAAGAAGACTGGGTCTATTGTGATCGTTGTTATTGGCATAACGTCATCGTTGTTCAGGCAAACCTTCTCTCTTCCAAACTCCTTCAGGCAAGGACAACCCCTGACTATGCGACTGCCTATGCCAGAGGTCCTTTCCACAACCGAGGAGTCTAGTCCCATCCACGAAGCTCCTTACACCTTACTACAGCCAATTTCCAACATTGGGAATCGGCCAACCCTTCAAACACTACTATGAGATATTAGCACATATGAAGGTTTGTTTCACGGCCCCCAGCCGTGACTAGCGTCAGGTTAGTTAGGCTCTTTTCAATGAATCTTGGATGCCCAGAGGGCGCCAACCATACGAAAGTGCGCTGGGTGTGTCATGCAGAAATGGGTCTTGACCTGTATGCAATGCAGACTCTGATGAATACAGTCTACCAAGAACTACGCGGGAAGATTCTCCTGCACTCTATCCTCCCAGATCAGGGGGCAGTATGCCGCTATTTCCACAGTTCCTTCTTGAGCATATCTCGGATTGCAATTCTGATTGCTTCAGAGCGATTTGGATAGAGATCCATCTCAACGAGCTTCTCTATCCCTTTGACGTATTCAAGTGGTACGTGTAGTGTAATCAGCTTCAACAACTGTTAACCCCACAGTTCGCGCTTCAGAAGGTCTCTGATTGCAATTCTGATTGCTTCAGAGCGATTTGGATAGAGATTGCTCTCGACGAGTTTCTCTAGCCCATCGACGTATGTTTCAGGGATGTGAAGAGTAACGAGCTTCATGTGAGTATCACCTGAGTGAAGCCCACGTCATACCCGAATATGATTCCGTGTATTACTCGGTCGGTAATCAGTTTGAAAGGAAGAAGAGAAGGTTGATATCCTCAGCGGCTCCATATGTGAATGAATGTGTGTTCGATGAGCTACTGGGAAGAAGGAGAGAGGTTTCGCGCCTACTACTTGTGCTTAGCACTCATTATCGGTTATGTGGGCTTGAGTGTGCTTGTCTATATGAGTTGGTGGACTAACCTAGAAGGGTTCGTGCTTGCAGTTCTATACACAGCGCTCATTCTGATATCGCGCTTTGGTCTTGGAGTTGGCTATCGCTACAGAGGCATAAACCCAGATACCAGAAGCATGATGACCACCGCTGACTCCCTCTTTCTAGACCCGGTTGAGATTGAGAAACAACCTTGAGCCAACCCATTCTCAGGCCAGCACCACACAAGTTTTAACACCCAGAGGATGCTCCGTAACTCGTTGATACTCCGAGGCCCGGACGTGTTGCGTATTGGACAGACAGAAAGCTATTGACGTATTGTTCAATCCCCGGTCCATAGCAGTTGTCGGAGCTTCTGCCACGGAGGGCAAGCTTGGAAACGATGTAGTCAAGAACCTCCTCGAGAGCGAGTTCGAGGGAAGAATCTACCCGGTGAATCCTCGCGGAGGAGAGATCCTCGGGTTGAAAACCTATCGCAGAGTCTCCGAGATTGGCGGTCGTCTAGACGTCGCTGTAATCGTCATACCTGCCAAGTATGTCCTGTCTGTTGTTGAGGAGTGCGGCAACAAGGGAGTCAAGGCGCTTGTAGTGATTACAGCTGGTTTCAAGGAGATGGGCCATGAAGGGCAGGAAGCCGAAAAGGAGCTCATTGCGATTGCAGAGAAGCATGGGATGATAGTCCTTGGACCGAACTGTCTAGGAATAATCAACACTCATTCCCCCTACAATGCCTCGTTTGCTGCGGGCACACCTGAGAAGGGGACTATCGCATTCGCTTCACAATCAGGAGCCCTCATGACTGGGATTCTTGATTGGAGCCTCATGGAGAAGATAGGATTCTCCAAGTTTGTGAGTCTGGGCAACAAGGCCCAGTTAGATGAGGCCGATTTCGTTGAAGCATTTGGAAGAGACCCCAACACGACCTTCATCCTGCTCTATATTGAATCTGTAATGAATGGAAGAAAGTTTATGGAAGCATGTAGAAAGGTCACACCAAACAAGCCCGTCTTTGTTGTCAAAGGTGGGGTAAGTGCTGCAGGCGCACGCGCCGCATCGTCTCACACAGGATCGCTTGCGGGAAGTGACACAGCCTACTCGGTGGCTTTCAGACAATGTGGAGTGATGCGAGCGGATAGCATGGCTGAGCTGTTTGATGTAGCCAATGTTTTTGATGACTGCAACCTGCCGAAAGGCAACCGCGTAGCCATAGTAACGAACGCAGGCGGGCCCGGTATTCTTACCACGGACGCATGCGAAGAGAATGGATTACAGATGGCACAGTTCTCTCAAGCAACCATAGAGGAACTAAGGAAGGGGCTGCCTCCTGCTGCTTCTGTCTACAATCCTGTGGATGCTTTGGGAACCGCGCAACCGGAGGATTACGCAGTATCTCTGGAGGCTGTTTTCAATGATGAGAATGTTGATTCCGTCCTGGTGTTGTTGACTCCACAGGCCATAACGAAAGAAACCAGAACTGCGCAGATACTCGTTGAGGCACGCAGGAAATACCCGGGCAAACCACTACTGGCCGTGTTCATGGGCGGCAACGCTATGACCTACCCTCGGATTGTTTTGAACGAGGGAGGTGTACCTGTCTTTGACTTTCCAGGCA
>JAEORS010000191.1:0-4427 GCA_016840795.1 Candidatus Thorarchaeota archaeon
GTCCAAGAGACTCCCTCAGGATAGCCGCGCTTTGAAATCGAATAAAGGTTTGTGGGACACGCGCGCCTGCAATTCCAACGCTAGTCATCATCATCGACCCAGGCCATATTAGGCTCCCATGGACTCACTGATGTATCGCGCACGAACCTTTCATTCTCCAGATATCCAGTCAGTTTCTGGTTCATGAGGGCATCCCTCAAAATCTCTTCAATACGTTCCGGATGATAGCCAGTTTCCGTTTCTAATTCTGAGATTGTGACGCTTCTCCTCATTGATGCAATCTCTATGACAGTGTCTTCCTCGCGAGATCTCTTGGACCCTGGGCCCCAGAGAAAAGCCCCCAGCAACCGGAGAAGTATACCTCCAACAACCAGGATCCCCGACAAAATCAGAATGATTGCATCTGCTGCCAAATCGGGATTTGCGGACGCAATGGCGAACATCAGCAACCCACCAGTCATCAGAATATAAGACGCAACGACTGCATACGTACCAATGATATCCGGGGATTTGCTCAAGGTCATTTCCCATCGCTTCAACATCACGTATGACTATCTGGGCTTTTAGAGATTGGGAGGCGACTCGACATGCCACGTAACACTCAAAACGCGAACACTATTGAGAACTGATCATGCACGACTCTATTCAGGATGGTGACCTTGTCTACATCTTTCTCGATGCAAAGAGGAACTGGATCAGGAAAGTGAAAGCAGGCGAGGCGTTTCACTCTAATAAAGGAATCATCCAATACGATGACCTAATCGGTCGTCCGTTCGGTCTGAGGGCGGAGAGCCACTCCGGCGCTGTCTTTCAGATTCATAGACCAAACCAGACTGATGTCCAGATAGCCATGGGGAGGAACACACAGATTGTGTATCCCAAAGACGCGGGGATAATCCTTATTGAGTGTGAGATAGTCGCCGGCTCCAGAGTCGTGGAATCCGGAACAGGTTCAGGAGCCCTAACGGGTATACTTGCCAGGGCTGTCGGTCCGACTGGGCAGGTCTATACATACGAGGTGAGAGAAGACATGTTCAACGGTGCCAAGAGGAATCTCCAACGACACGGACTGACTGAGAATGTAACCATGCATCACCGGGACATCTTGGATGGCATAGAAGAGAGAGATGTTGATGCAGTTGTCCTAGATTTGGCCACACCCTGGGATGTGGTGGATGCGGCTCATCATGCCCTCAGACCGAGTCGCATGCTCGCAAGTTACAGTCCTACCATTGAACAGTCCATGAAGACCTGCAAGGCTCTTGGCGAGGCAGGCACTTGGGGCATGATCAAGACTCTCGAAGTTCTCCAGCGAGAAATCATGGTACGTGAGGGCAAGACCCGACCAACAACCTGGATGGTCGGGCACACAGGCTACATGACATTCGCAAGATCGATGTCTGACAAGTGACCAAAACCTTATATGAGGAGGCTCATACTCCCAAGTGTCGATTGTTGTTGTCGATTGTTGTCGATTATTGCTGGTAGATCACAATGTCATATCGTCATAAGAGAACCTCAGCCTTAAAGAGAACGCGAGAAATACTCGAGGATTACGAGTATCGGGAAGAGAGCAAATACGGGCTACCTCAGGTTGGAGCGGCAATCAACCAGACTGCCAAACGCGAGGGGGCTCACAGCGAGCCTGAAGAGGAAGCAAACAGACGCACTGAAGGGACTGGAGAAAGGCCAGGACAAGAAATCCCAATCCCACCAATGCCTGTCAACGAAGCCGAATTTCTGGAGGAGTACGTCCCAATTGAGGAAGCCAGCTTCGAAGTGGAAGCCACAAAGGAGAAGATTGAGAAGAAGCGCAAAAGGCGCAACTACCGAGAGTTTCGATCCGAATATGAGAATGGATAGGGGAGATTCGGCATGTCAAGGCCTAAGATGGATGAACTCATGTACGAGATCAAGGAACTACGCGAAACCGTTCTAGAACTGCAGAAGACGGTGCGGCAGATGAGTGCTCGACTTGAAAGTGAGGCCCGCAACAAGAACAGTGTAGCAGAGCTAGTTGATTACATGCTCCTGTCGGACCAAGGGGGCGTCATTGAGGGGGATGCGAGTTGGGCCAGACTTGTGAGTCTGCTCAGAGAGGCCGACCAGGGGCTGACTGCAACGGAACTAGCACCCATGTGGGGCAAGTCGCGCTCCAGAACTAGCGAGGTTCTTAACATTCTGGTGCAGGACGGACAACTCGTCAAATATCGTGATGGAAGGACAATTCGTTTTCGAACCTCTTAGAGAGGCTCCCTGATCGTTCGAATCCACCAGATTCTACACAGCTGTAGCAACATTCGTTGACAGTCATTCCCGCGTCCCAATTAGTCTTAAGTAGAGCCTCTGAACTCTATGGGCAGAAACTCAGAACTGCCTGAGAGTGTTCGTCGTGGGAAACGAAGCGCCTGGAAAACGAGTACACAGCGGCACTGACGACGTTGACGTCTACACTAGCAGGCTCTATGAATTGAACATGCAAGCACAGGATGCAGTCAAGGAGTTCTCTCTCCATGACATTGACGACGTCCCAGGGCTTGAGAAGAAACGCATCACCATGCACAACGCCTACACGGAGCTCTATGATGAGATTGCAGACTTCAGTGATGAGATCAGAGGTGAGGAGTTTGATATCTCCTACATTCGTGAAAGAATCACTCACTCTGAGGGAGACACGAAGGAGCAATTGGAGAATGCTCTGAAGGAGCTCATCGCAAAGGCCCAAGAAACGCTTGCGGACGTATGGATGGCCAAGGTCATGGCCTGGCTCCATCAAGCCGCAGCTGCGAAAGGACCCTTCATAGAGAGCGAGCACCCTGACAAGCTGAAGAGCGCCTCAGCCCACCTCGCCGAAGTATTCACAATGCTGGAGAAGCCGTTCTCTGCAGTACCATCAAAGGCTGATGGAACAGAGAAGCTCAGAAGAGTTGCACTGGGTCATAAGGCGTACTCCCTAATGAGCGAAGGACGCGAAGAGGACGACAAAGAGCTTGCTGGGATACTTGGCAACAACAAGACAGCTGAGGCCGAGTTCTATGATGAGTTTCTAAACGAGCTGATTGGAAAGGAGAGCACATTCCGTCAAGCGTTCAATCCCTTCGACGAGTTAATCTGGCGAGACATCCTCAGCTCATTCATCTTCGAAGAAGCAACAGATCTCTACAACGAGGCGCTGCCCTACTTTATGAAGGACAAGAAAGCGAACAGGCAGAAGATATCCATGATACAGTCCTGGAAACAGAACACTGCAGGATTAAGCGAAGTCTACTTGGCAATGACCTACAATGATATTGCAGATGCACAGATGAGAGCGGGCAACTTAGAAGATGCATCGAAGCTGTACCAAGTATCATCAGAACATTTCGGACGCGCCGAGAAGTGCTTCAGAAAGGAACTTCAGCTTGTGGAGAACGCAGTACAATCTGAGTCGGACAAGAAACACAAGAAGGCACAATCCCTCTTCTGCCGAGCGGAGAACGCAGTACAGACACTTTCAGAACTCATAAGAATGAACAACAGAGATGAGTCAATCACGGTTCTCAAAGAGATCTTCAAGGACCTAAAGAGAGCAGAGAAACTAGCAAAGACAAGAGAACTGACAGCTGCAATCCAGGCCGACCTGACAACCTTCTCGTTTGTGGAGGATTTGCTGAAGAAGAAGAAAAAGACTGACGCTCTGGAAGGGGTGGCAGAGCAGATTGACTTCGCCAAGCAGATCAGAAAAACGTCACTCATACAGAGTGTGAGCAAGGCGTTAGACGAAGCACGTGCCCATATGACGGATCAACCTGCGGAGTCACTGGAGGCAATAAAGGAAGGCCTCGACACTCTGGGAATCCTTCTTAGTCTAGACATCGAGGATGAGGAAGTAGGTAACCTGAGAAACAGGACAAATGCGATTCTGAACAATGTCAAGTACGTGATACAGTTCCAACTGAGTTCGAAGCTGCAGACCGGAGTGAAGTTCATTCTTTCCAGGATACTCGAGAACCTGCATGCCGTGGAGTCAGCATCCTACTACAAGGTGATAGGAGAGAGAGTGTCTGCGGAGGAACTCACTGACCTCGGTAGACTTGCCCTAGCAACCGCATTTGCGTCCGAGGCTCAGGTCTACTCAAGGCAGGCAGAACAGTGGGCATTCAGGTCTCAAATGGAGAGAACGAACTACTTCAGCTCCTTGACGGACGAGCTTGGACAGTTGGAGGTGGACGACGACTCGGCTGACAGCACCATCGAGGCTCATGAAACCACAATTGGGCGCATAAAACAGACTCTAGCTGCTTTCGAAGCGGCTGCAAATGAGCTGGCTAGCGTGAAGGGAGTACAGATACGGACCAAGAACAATGTAGAAGCTCAAGTCCGCCAGCTAGAGGCGGTAGTTCTTAAGTTCAAGGGAGATTTGAGCCGCATCCAGGGAGCCAAGAGCG
>JAEORS010000192.1:0-4405 GCA_016840795.1 Candidatus Thorarchaeota archaeon
AACGAAAGTGTAGATGATAGCCAGGAAGGGGCTCCATCCAACGTAATGCATCCTGGCACCGTAGTTGTAGAATCCGCTTGGCGCATACATGTGAGTCGGTCTTGTGACTCTGGCGAGAAGGTCTTTCAGTATGACCAATTTGTAGCCCATGTTCAAGGCCATTATGTTCCAGAGTGAGTCTGGGTCCAGATCCCAGTATCTCCCAGAGGTTCTTTTCACCACTTTCCATCGGACTATCTTTCCCGTCCCCATGGGCGTATCACTTCCGGCCTCCCCGTGAATGCGACCTGCCAAGGCACCCACCTCTGGAAATCCTTCCATCACTTTCGTACCCAGCTCAATATAGGTTCGCGGAAAGCGTGTGTCAGCACCTACAAGCATCAAGTAGTCGAATCTGTTGGATGCCAACCAGTCGCTGTTCAGTATGTCAACCTTCGTGAATGCTCTGCCCTTCAGATTTGCGTTGGGCTTCTTCTTCGGAGGCATTCGATAGACAAGGTAGGGGATCTCGAAACGCTTCAGGTTGCTCTCAAAAGACTCTGTTGATTTGTCGGTACTGCCATCATCGATTATCAACCATAGGTCGGGCGCCTGCGTCTGAGCAGCCAGGTTCTCTACAAGTCCGGGGATGTTGTCAGATTCGTTGTAGTATTCGGTGACCGCAAGTACCTTTACCATCGCGAGCATCCCACAGTGTTCATTTCCGCTAGTCCATCACGCAATTGGGAATCCACTCATCCTCAAGGGTGGTCGATTTTCGTGTTTATAATCGTAGTGTCTTCCTGACGAAAGCGACTAACTTCCGTCCTAGCTCTCCTCGATAATAGTCGAGTATGTCTTGATCCTTGCACTGCCAAGTTCCTCGAGATGCTTCTGTCCAATATCCCCTAAGAAACTGCGAATCGAATCTTGCTACTCCTTTTGCCATTGCATAGAGTGGACGTACACCTGAGTAGTATGCAAGTCTTCCTGCCCTGAATCGGCCCTTCTTGGTTTGCAGATGAGAGATGCCTGCTTGAACTTCAACATCATCCATTATGTGCAGCTCGAACCCATTTTGCAGCGCCTTCACGTTCACAAACGAGTCGACCGAGATATCCCAATACCTCTCGATTTTTCGGAGTATTTCAGAACGAGCCACCTTCCCGGTGAACATTGGGAATGTTCGCCTTGGTTGACCAGCAACTTGTCCGGCCACAACACCAATCCTCGGGTTCTCCTCCATGAACTCCAGCATAGTCTCGAAGTAGTCCTTCGGAAACTGAGTGTCGACGTCAGTCATGGCCACGTACCCAACATCCTTAGTTGCTTTGATGATCTCGGGCTGGGCCTTGTTCCAGGCTCGTCCAAGGGTGTCTAGGTTCCCCTTCGGTTTCATGGGCATCGAAACCACTACGGAGTCCAGCCCGAGCCTGGAAGCTTCACTACTAGCAAAGTCTGCACTCTTGTCGGTGGAACCGTCATCAATGAAGATTAACAACCTTGGCTTCAGGGTCTGGTCTGCGATGTTCTTTAGAAGCCTCGGAATATTCTCACGTTCATTGTAGAACTTGGTGACGAGAACATAGTCGGCCAAAGCAGTCCACACCAGCATTCGCGTGCTTCTACAGCAGCGGTGAATATGCCTCTATCAATCTTTGGTTTCAAACTTGATACATCACTATACAACTTCTGTTGAATCCCACCTTGATTACCTACTTCCACATCTGGTTCTTCCCGAGAATCCCGTTCAGAGAACCCTTTATGTGGCACGACAAGAGAGGTTTCAATCGGTGAAATGACTTGCCCACAATAGCGGTCGTACTGGGAAGAGGAGGGCACACCGCCCAGACCTTCGCACTAGTAGACTTGCTGGGGCCCAAATTCGAATACCTGTATATGATAGGTGTTCTAGACTCCCTGACTCCGAAGAAGATTCGAATTCCCGGCCGCGTTGTTCCGGTCTTGACTCCGAGAATGCTCCCCCAGGATTCAAAGATTATGTCTGTTGTAAGAACTCTTGTCACCTTGATGCTCTCGTTCTTCTACTTTCTTCTATTCCGCCCGAGAGTTGTTGTCAGCTGTGGCACTGGTCTGACAGTTCCTATCTTCTACTCAGCCCGTGCATTAGGAATCAAGACCGTCTTCATTGAGAGTATGTCGCGAGTTGAGGAGCTATCAATCACAGGACGGCTTCTTCTTGGCAAGACTGACCTATTCCTAGTTCAATGGAAGGCGCTATCACAATGCACTCCCGGTGCGACGTACGGAGGTCAATTGCTTTGATACTCCTGACAGTCGGCACGGCACATTTCGACCCTCTCATTAGGAAGGTTGACAGCCTTGTTCGCAGTGGTGTCATCAAGGAAACAGTTGTGGCTCAGATAGGTGGAGGCTCCTATGAACCAGATAGCTTCAGGTACTTTCGTTTCATTAGATCCATGGAGGAGGCATTTCAGAGAGCAGATGTAATCGTGAGTACCGGCGGAGCTGGCACAACCTTGGAGTGTGTGACAAGGGGACGTCGCCTTGTCGTTGTTGAGAACACTTTGCTCATGGAAGGACATCAGGCTCAACTTATCGGAGAAATGGAGCGAAGAGGCCATCTTGTCTGGTGTAGGGATCTGGACAGACTCCCTGAGTGCATCTCGAAGGCTAGGAATCTAGAATTCGTACCGTTCGTTTCTGATCCTCCTGTGGCGCATAACCTCATTCTACAGCTCTTGACTAACTAAGAGTGAAACTCCGGTTTCTGCCGACGCTAGCCTCGAACCATTTGGCGCCAAACTAGTTGCCACCTATCTGGTTACTCCTCCAATACACCCCATTTTCATACCCTCATTGGTATGGAGGTATTATCTGAGCTATGCGTAGCCATTGTCCCGATTTGATGTTCTCTTTATATTGAAATCCGTACACGTTCCATAGGAAGTGCAGGTCAGTTATAGACCCACACCTAGGTTAACACAAGCACACCGAGATGAATCATCTTGAGCAAGAGCACGAAGAAGAAGAAAGCGCCAAGTCTGGTGAGAACCCGCGGCATGGGGCTATCCGTGAAGCTTTTCCGTTGTTCAGGACTTAAGCTGAGCGCTCCTCAGCTAACTAGTGCCCTGAAGAAGATTAAGTATAGTCCGAAGAGTCGGAAGGATGCCGCCACCGGATTCACTAGAGTGAGTGCAAGTGGCAGGACAGTGACTGCTGACCTCGTCGCTGGATTCAGGGTACCTGTTCTTGGCTTTGATAAGGATGGCAATTTGACCCCCGTCCACTATGTAAGTGTCGACAAGGGTCAAGTGTTCGTCAAGACCGGCAAAGGAACTGTTGAGGTACGTGGATCAGAACGAATCGCCAGGAGGTTCAAGTCGCTAATGGAAGAAACCACGGGAGCAAAGCTCACGCCTCTGAATCTCAATGGTGGTACTCGCATAATCTACGACGCAGCAGCGGACATTGCTTCAGTCCTTTTGACTGGAGTTGAGAAGGGCAATCTTACTCAAGCCGAATTCCGAGGAATCGGAATCCAGAATGAGGATGAGATTGGGCTGTACACGAGACGATACAAGGGCGAAATCACCAGATTCCGTGGAACGTTTCCGTATCCAAGTGGAGCATTCCTCACGACCTCCGTCAATGCCGAAGCAGGTTCACTCATGATCTACCGTACCGGCGAAGGCATCTATGAGAAGGACCTGAACTGGATAGTTGAATTGATGGAAAATGCCGCGCTAGCACAAGGGTAGATCGGGTTGGGCCTGTTCAGCCCTCCCGTTCTTTGTTTTTCATGCTTCTAATGCGTAAGGATTTCCAGGCCCGTTTTCAAATGTCGGTGGATTAAAAAGAACTGACACGGGCCATGGACTGGAAGGTCATGCATGACGAGCCTGATGAGATAGTTCGAAGAGAATATCGCCATGGTAAGGTTGCCTACGGCTTTCAATGGAACAAGACTCATCATGAGAAATTGGGTAGCAAGGAGGGAGACTTGGCCTCACTTTGGGCCCACTTGTCAATCATATCTGGTGGAAAGTTCCCATCAGAACGTTTCGTAGACCCGTTCTATGTTCGGTCCTCCACTCTGAAGCTCCCGAAGATGAGCTCCACCAAGAAGGTCGCGCTAAGAGAGCGTCTTCTCCGAACTGGTTCCGTCGTCCGCTCTATGGAGAGCAGTCTCGTCCCCAAGATACGTGAGTACCATCGAAATCGTGATGAAATGTCATATAGTGCTGACCATGGAATCTTGAAGCAGTTCCTTAACTCTGATTTAGACACGATTGCAATAGAAGTCCCTGTCTGGTCAGACCGATACAAACTGACTGGCCATGTGGATCTGATTCGTTATGTCGACGGCAATATCCAAGTGTGTGACTACAAGCCTGGTTCTCTTGAGTCAACAGCAAACAGATTCCTTCACTCACTTCCACAA
>JAEORS010000193.1:0-4362 GCA_016840795.1 Candidatus Thorarchaeota archaeon
TAGTGATATTCATACTGACACTCATTGTGACCATGTTCTTCTGGGTGCCAATATTCGAATTCTTCCAGACCATATTCCCGCCGCCAGAACCACCTCTTCCCTAGGTGTATCGAATGAGCTCTAGACTCTCTGCTTTCGACATGCATACACACACGTCATACTCCAAGGACGGATTCAATGATCCCAAGTCGTTATTCAAGTTGATGAAGCGGAAGGGGCTCAGAGGAATGGCCCTGACAGAACACTGGGCACCCTCAATTACCAATCCCATTACAAAGAATGGGAGGTTCCTCATCAACTCCTGTGAATACAAATCATCTGACCATGGTGAAATCATCGGGCTCTTTGTCACTGAGCCGATTGAGAATCGGACCTTCGTGGAGATTGCAGAGGATATTCACGACCAGAATGCGCTGACAGTTGTACCTCACCCTAGAGACCCTCTACGAAAGCACACTGCCATCAGAAGAGGGCTCCCTACAGAGTACATTCGGAAGCATATCGACCTTGTCGAGGGCATCAACTCAAGATGCCTCCTCCCCATCTTCAACACATGGGCCATGAATCTGGCCGAGCGACTTGGCAAGCCCATGACTGCTGGCAGTGATGGTCATTTCGCAAGAGAAGTGGGACATGCTAAGACTTGGTTGCAGGATATCGAAACTGTCGAGGACATCTATGAGGAGCTGAGGAAGGGAAGAACGCAGATTTCAGGGCATTGCTCGTTTCCATACGTGCACATCCCCGGCTTCTTATGGCAGAGGTTGAGAAGGTGGCCGCCTTGAACCAAGTGGAGAATGAATCATCGGAACAGTGGGGTGTGCCGATTAGCATGCCGAAGCTTGTTGCACTCGTTCTCATTGCCATGATTGTCTACTTGGCCTTCGCGTTCATCTCTGATTTCGATAGAGTTGCCATGGCGATATCCTCCATCGATTGGTGGGTTATACCCACCATGATGACGCTCTCGTTGCTAAACTACCTATTCCGGTATGTCAAATGGCAATACTATCTAGAGCGCATCGAAGTGAAGCTGTCACATTCAGACAGCTTTGGCGTGTTCTTGGCAGGTTTCACTCTTACAGTTAGTCCCGGGAAGATTGGCGAAGCGATAAAGGGCTATTTCATAAACGAGGTTGATGGCACACCCATTGCAAAGACAGTACCTGTAGTTGTTGCCGAGAGGATAACTGACCTTTTGGCAATGGTCTTGCTTGCAATGATTGGTTTTGCGATTGGCTTCACAGGTGATCAGCTTACTACTGTGCTGTTGCTTGGTGCAATCGTATTGGCTGGAGCCATCTTCTTGGGCCAACCACGATTCTACAACTTCTTCCTCCGAAAGGTGACCTCCTTGGGCCCCCTCAAGAGGTTCCAAGATAGCTCCGAGATGATTGAGGATACTCTGGCGAAGACTCTATCTCCGAGACCAATGGTACTCGCCTCAGCAGTGAGCATTCCAGGCTGGTTCATGGAATGCATCGAACTATGGCTTCTGCTCTCGATTCTATCAGGCGCGGGGCTACCGTCTCTCACTGTTGCATCTCTGACCCTTCTACTTAGTGCCACCTTCATCCATTCAACTGCATCAGTAATAGGTGCCCTCGTTTTCACACCTGGAGGACTAGTCGGATACGAGTTGACTGCCGGGATTCTGATTCCTGCCTTGGTCGCAGTGAGTGCCGGTATAGCAGCGGCGGCCGTCATAGTCATCAGATTCGTGACACTCTGGTTCAGTGTAATCGTCGGGTTCGTTGCACTGGGAGTCATAACACGAAGGAGAAGGACCAAGAAGACCGATACAAACTCAGATGGTGAGAACAGTTAAGAAGAGTTCATAGAATCCTTTGAGCTATGGACCTCGAAGAAAGACTCAAGCTCATCGCAGGTGTTGGTGAAGAGATTGTCACTATGGATGAGCTTAGGCAGCTACTTGAAGAGAAGAAGAATCCCATCGCCTACGACGGATTTGAACCATCAGGTCTGGCTCACCTTCCGTTTGGAGTTTTCCGCCCTCTCTTGCTGAAGGACCTTATCAAGGCGGGAATTAGGTTCAAGATCTGGTTGGCTGATTGGTTTGCTTGGATAAACAACAAGATGGGCGGCGACCTAGACAAGATTAGAACCACAGGAGAGTACTTCATAGAGGTATGGAAGGCAGCTGGAGTTCCCGCAGACAAGGTAGAATTCCTGTTCGCATCTGATGCTATGGACTCAATCAAATACTGGGAGAGAGTCGTACGAATCGCAAAAGTCACGACGATAGCAAGGGCCACGAGAGCGCTCACGATCATGGGAAGAAAGGAAGGTGAGATGTCGGAAGTGGCCCAGTACTTCTACCCCGTCATGCAAACGGCGGACATATTCCACCTGGAAGCGGACATAACTCAACTCGGCATGGACCAGCGAAGAGCCAACATGCTTGCAAGGGAGGTTGGCCCAAGACTGGGCCTCTGGAAACCGGTTGTCGTCAGTCACCACATGCTAGTTAACCTAGAGGGAGCGAAAGAACCTAGGAACTTCGAGAACGAAATGGCTCGCGACTGGCACATGATTGATACGAAGATGAGCAAGAGCAAGCCCTCGTCAAGCATTTTCGTGCATGATTCAGAGGAGGAGATTCGCTCTAAGATAGCGTCAGCGTACTGCCCACCAAAGGAGGTCGTTGGCAACCCAATGCTCGACTATGCAAAGCACATGGCCTTCAGATTGTTTCCAAGTGTGAAGGTTGAAAGGAAACCCAAGTTCGGTGGCGAAGTGGAATTCACTAGCTATGAGGAGCTTGAGAAGAGCTATGTCGCCGGGGACCTTCACCCCCTAGACTTGAAGAATGCAATGGTCATCTACATAGACAAGATGGTTGATCCAGTTCGCAGTCACTTTGAGAAGAAGGGTAGTGCTCGTCAGCTCTACGAAGAGGTCAAGAGCTATCAGCTTTCGCGGTAGCCAGCAAAAATGTGGGAACATCCAGACAGACGACTCGATTGCGTCTGGATGTCTTCACCATTATAGCCGGATTCCGAGACTATCCAAGAGAGCCTCAAGGTCTGCCTTGGAGAGACCCTTGGCCTGATCAATGATGATCTCAATCTCGTCATCAGACATGCCCTTTCTGCGAAGCTTTGTCCTGAGCTCCTCGAGCTCTTCTGGCTTCTCTTCCAAGATCTCCTTTGCCTCTTCCGGCTTCCGGTCAACTTCCTCGGCCAGGGCGTCTGCTCGGCGAGCCTCCTCCTGCTCAATCACTTCTCTGATGAAGCCTGGTCTCTCGCTTGCTCTCATTCTGGCCAAGTCTTGACGGAATGCTTCAAGAGATGATTCGTCGAGTCCGGTTATCGCAGCAAGATGCTCAAGCAGGTCTTCAACCTCTGGCACCACAGCCTCTATGCTCGGACCTGGGATATCCTCCCCAGTCTTCGCCAACCCGGAGGGACTCAGTTCTTCGTTGACAATCGTGAGCACTGTTTCTTCTCTGGTTGGCACTTTGGCGGGTCTCGGAACCTTTCCAGAAGCCAGCGCCGCAATCATCTTGTTCAGAATCCTGATCATCTTGGGTATGCTAAAGTGCTTCACATAGGCCACTATCCCTATCGCCAAGAAGATGAACAGGAATCCGCCAGCCATGGTAGCATTGCGTGTGAAGATCTGTTCAGCTGAGAAATCAGAGTTGATGATGAACCTTACGACCTGTGTTTGGTGTAGCTCCTTGCTGAGTGTAACTGTTACCTCAAAGGTCCCGCCAGTGTTGGCATAGAACTCCATTCTGTAGGTCCCGGGCTCAACTTCCACCATTCTGTCCGGATAGTACGTGAGGTTGTCGGAAAAGTACTGGACATCTGGAATCACGCCTGTAATACCCGTGCCATGGTCTGTGTCCAGATACTGCACCTCGATGATGAAGGTGCCGCCTGGAAACGTGTCTATTACCAAGTCATCGAATACCAGAGTTGATTTTACTAATCGTACCTCGAGGTCTAGGAATACGTTTACCAAGCTATAGACTGAAGTGGAGAATCCGATCTCTACACGATAGAAGCCCACTGGCAACACGTCAAGAACCTCGAGTGCGTAACTTCCATTCTCAAGTGCAACGAGTGGCACTTCACCTGCACCTTCCCAGTATGCAATCCCGCTGAGTGCCGGAATAATCTCATCGGTAAGAGTGTTCATTACGTTGAAGATGACCTGAGACGTGTGGTTAACTGGAACATCGTAGGATGCTGGCCCAAGGATTATTGCGGGCGTTGGCTGGATTTGCACTCGGACCAGAGCTGAACCACTCGTGTAGTTCTGCAATGAGAACCCAACTATTATGTCATAGAGTTGAGGTGAGATTGGATCGAGGGTAATCTCAACCAGATACCA
>JAEORS010000194.1:0-4341 GCA_016840795.1 Candidatus Thorarchaeota archaeon
GATTGGGATGAGTCCGGTAAAGAAGCGGTCCCACCATATGAAAGGTTCAGCTCTTGGGAAAGTGTCGTAGAAGACACTTCTCTGATTCTCAGGGCCGAACTTCACAAGACTGCCAGCGTAGCCTGCAGAAACGGACATAGTGACACCACCGGCACCTAGCGTGTGGAGGTCCATACCTTCAACATCCGTGGACTCACGCACTGCATCGCACCCCGAGTCGTAAGTCACGAACGTCAGCGGAATGATGGCATTTCGCTTGTTGAACTGGAGTCGCACTTCACCACTCTTGTGGAGCCAACCATCACTCTTGGCGACGGAAATGGAAACCGGAACTATGAACGGGTTTCCTAGCATGATGTCACTCGCTTCAAAGTGCGCTTCCTTCTTACCATCCACAAGAAGCCCTTCAGGCATCTGCAGAACAATGGATGTCGAAACTGGATTCCCATGCGCAATCCTAAGACACAGCTCCATCTTGTTGTCCCTCCTTGAGTCCACAAGCACTGGGGTGCCAGTCGGAGAAGAGATGACGCTAGTTCTTGGTCGTAGGTCCACATCTAGGTCGGACCTCAAAGAAACCGGTTCCATCTCTTTGATGGAATTGCCAGATAGTCTGGCCCAAAGTGAACGAACCTCCCTCCAGCTACCGCTACCTATGACCCACCACAATAGAGTCTTCTCCTCAGCCTCGCCTGGGGAAAGGTCTGACAGCTTGTACTCTGTTTCGGTCATTGACCATTTTCTCCTCGGGCTGACTTCTGTGATTCCATCCTGATTCCAGATGTACCCCATGAGCCCCCTCTCATCATGACCTGTCAGCGCAATCCACGGTTCGTGATACTCATCAGGTTTCTTTGGAAGCTGCTCGAATCCGGACCAATCAACCGATTCGAGAAGATAGATCTCTTCACGTATGGGTGCATACAGAGCCTGCATTCTTGGATCGATCCATCCTTTGGTTACGATTCCAAGATTCTTGATCTTCTCAGAACCGTGGTTCTCCATCCGTGTTGAGAGTTCAATGTAGTTCCGCCCGGGAAAGATGCGGTAAATCAGGAACAGCCTTAGCCCTGGACGCTCTTCGGAGTCACCCTCAAATCGCGCTTCTGCGTATGTATCGCTGTTTGTCAGAGTGACTTTGAACTTCCTGCGGCTCCACTCACTGCCTTCTTCTGGGAAAGGATAACCAACTTCCGACCACAGGAACCAGCCACTCATCGCCCTTCCCAGAGTCTTGTATTCCATCTCGGATGCTATCATTGGAGGAGTCTTTCTGAGAGCAAGTCGGATACTCTCCGTTTCTAAGACTATCATGTTGTTTAGGTCCTCATAGACAAGCGCACTTGCAGCACCGAGAACCGGAATCTCTAGTTTCTGCTTCTTCACTGGGATTCTCTCCGAGTCCTTGATCACATAGACCGCTATATCCAAGGACAAGAGAGAACTACCATCAGTATTCTGAGCCGTGACTTCAATAGGCATGGAGTCCAGACCCTTCGGCTCCAAAGTGAACTGAGATTTGAGGTTCCCTACAATTACATCATCGCTGCCCGCGACCTCCAACTCTCCTTTGATTACCTCTTCGGCATTGTTGGAAACGTAGATCTGGACTGACTTCGATTCACTTGGCGAAAGAGTGGGGTGCCTAGGTCCTGAAGTTACCTTCAGGAGGTCCCTCGGAACTAGTCCGCTGTAGAGGTGCATCGTCTTGCCGCCCAGGGTCAATGACCATTCAGTCTGAGTTTCCACCTTTGTATCCGGAATCATTTCCCTATCCAGATGGTCGGCCCCGGTAGTGATGGAGTAAGCACCTTTGATATCCGTCATTTCACCGGGAGATAGGACTCCGGAAGCTGGACTCTCCAAGCGGGTCTTGAAGTGAGGGAATCCCCTGGCCTTGAGTGAGAAGGGCAGGTCAGCGGAGGTCCCGTTCTCCACTCGGACTGCAAACGGGACTGCATCATAACCTATGTAGCCAGAGTGAGACTGAGGAGTAATGGTCACAGAGATGACCGCCCCCCGAAGACCCATGCTAAATCCACAGATTCCTTTTGCTTCACGGTCAACGGTCACGTCTAAGTAATCTTCATTGTCGCCTTTGAAATGGTACTTGTAGACTCCAACATTGTCTTCCACCAAGTCATCAATCTCTTGTCGTATCTCGCGTGTGAGAGTATCATACCAATCGTATTTGTCGAAGAACTCCTTGAACACTGGATTGGAGATGATACCTGGAACAAAGGACTCCATCAGCACCCTTGTTCCTGGTACCCAGTTGAAGCCTACTCTCTTGTAGAGCGGCATCGCTTTGAGATTGCCGCCCCATGTGTGGAGGTCAAGTCTTCTGCACCCGACTTCCGCAGAAGTATTGGTCCCTTCAATCAGGAGCGCTTTGCCGAAGCCCTGTCCTTGGTATGCTGGATTGACACCCAGGACGCCAACGTATGCGGCGTTCTTGTCCATCATGGACTCAGCTATGTCACAGGTGCCAACGATATTGTCGCCCGAGTACGCAACCAATACTCTGAAGGTCTTGCGCTTCTTCTTCTCATCCAGTACTCGTTCGGCAGTATATGGATTGCCGTGAGTGAAACCACCTGGCCAGCTGTCGGAATCGTCGAATGAGTTGAAACATTCGGCCAGCCGAGCTGCGTCCTCCGTTGTGGCTTCGAAGTCCCGGACCTTTCCCTGTGTACTTCTGCTTGTCATTATGAGGGTCTCCAGAAGAAGAGATACCGCGTCACCGTCTAATCTTGATAAAAGGATTATGTCTGCTCGAGCAGAATCCGTCTTCGAATTGACCCTATAGGTGTCGGAAGTAATCCTCCTAGCCCTTCCTTAATGCGAGTCTAGCAAAGAAGGTAAGGTCCGTTGTATCATGATCGACTACTTCGAATCCGTGCTTCTCTGCCGCACCAACGAACGACCGCATATCTTGGTTACGTATCTTGGACCCGTATCCGGTTTCCTTCTTGGTTCCATCCGGGAATGTGACTGTTAGAGGGACCATGAAGTACTTCTTCTCATCTGTATCCTGAGAGACCTCCACGTTGACATCCCAAATCAGTAGCGCTCCTCCTGGCTTCAGAACCCGAGCCACCTCAGAGAATATGGTGTCGAGGTCCTCGAAAGGTATGTACATGAGAGTGAAGAACAGCGTCACTGTGCCGAACGAGTTTTCCAAGAACTGCAACTCACGGGCATCCATGACAAGCTTGAGAGCCTCATTGGCGGTGCCCTCCAGCTCAGGTCCAAGTCGGTCAATCGCGACTACTTGTCTACCTTTCATCCTACCGATGATTCCCTCTCCACCACCCCCCACATCCAGAATCCATTCTTCATCTGCAGGAAAGTCAGCAAGGTTGACTTCCTGAGGGGGTAGCTGGTAGACTTCCGACATGTCGATTTCTGGATGATGGTCGGACATTACAGACTATTCAGTAGAGCATCGGGTTAAAAGGTTCCCGTTCACTGTCGGGGTGGCTTCAATCGCGTTCTCAGAGTCCAGTCAGGAACAGTTAGATGACCAGGAGGTATGCTGCGAACGGAAAAAGGATGGGGCAGAGGAGGATGAGGACCTCCTCTACTACATGGAGAGGCTAGCTTATGTGTGCCTCAATGGTACCTGTATTAGACTGGGCTACTACAGTGACCTTCTGTTCTGCTGTATCATAGTCATTAGACTCATAGTGATTAGAAGTCACTTCAGTCCATCCGGGTGCATCAATGTCCACAGTTCCAAATGCAACTGCACCCTCGATGCTTCCACCTATTCCAACAGGAAGATTGATGATCAAATCAACCGGTCCGGCTGTGCTCTCAAAAGCAAAGTCTGGACTCCCAGATGCAGACACCCCGAACCCCATGAGAGACTCTATTGACCCCGTGGTAGTCGTCAGACTCACGTCACCAATGTGCGCACCCTGAGTAACATCACAATCTATCAGTCCCGCTCCTGCAATCACATTCAGAGTGTAGTTCAGTGCACTGCCTAGAGTGATGTTGGCTTCCAACGCCGTGTAGTCGAGGGCGATAGTGTTCGACGAGAACGTGACAGTTGGCGCACCTGTTTCTTGGACAGTCCGACTAATGACTCCGACCTCAATCTTATACAGCAAAGTAGCGTTGTCTTCGAATTCAATCTCGACAGACCCAGCCTCAATATCAACATCAAGATTGATTGTGCCAGTGGCGGAGCCCACGAGACTATCGAAGCTATAATACACCCTGTCACTCAGACCCCAGCTCCAGGCTGGTCCGAAGTAAGAGAAGGCTCCAACGAGAACCGAACCAACGACAATCACACCAATTATACATACTACTATCCAGGGTTCTCAGGAG
>JAEORS010000195.1:0-4336 GCA_016840795.1 Candidatus Thorarchaeota archaeon
CTGCCTTCATGAGACCTCTCATATTCTCAGACCTGTGGCGCGTCTACTCTGCAGGGCTATAGAATCTTGTGGCTCAACATTATTCTATGTGCAAGAAAGGAATCAAGGTGTGTTGTCGTTGCATCTTTCGAGTGCATTGAAGAAACCAGAGGTTTCATCACCTTCATCTACTGAATGAACTCTGAAGGTTGTACCGTGCTCGTTACGCATTCGGTTTGCCACATGTGCACCGATGAACTTCTTCCGCACGCCTGAGAGTCTTCCTTTCCACAGAAAGATGCTCTTAGCTGCTTCATCGACAATGCAGTAGACGCTGTGGGTTTCTAGTTTGTTTCGGGACAGATTGACCTCGAGCAGTGTGCCGTCTTCTTGCATCTCGAATCCATCGGCCATACGGGTTCGCTACTCCATCTTCTCATATGTCAATTTGATACATTAAGTAATCTCAGACACTTTCGAAGTTGGCCTTGACTGTTCCACCGCAGTAGTTGCATCGTGCCTCAAGTGGCCCAGTCCAGTCAATGTCTTCATGTGTGAGAGATGCTCCACATGATGGGCATTTCTCAGGCAGTCGCACAGTCTTGATTTCAGTGCCATCACTTCTCGTTCGTCCGCGATAGCGATCTGGAATCACAAAGGATGGGGGTTCCACTCTGAAGCCTCGTGTCACCTGAGAACTCGCTCTACAGGCAGTTCTCATGGCGAAGACCATAGCAACACAGAATATGATGGGTATAAGGAAGAACAACAGAGAAAACCAGCCGAATACTTCCCAGAATATCCCGAACAAGTTGTCGAAAATTCCAAACTGCAAACGATTTCTCCTCATGCGGCATTCGTGTTTGGTAACGTCCGGAGATTAGGGCTTATTATCTTTTGTCGAACGGTCAAGCCAATACATCTGAACAGACCAACAGCTAGCCCGCTCCCTCTTCTTCTGCGTCCAGTGTCACAGCAGTGGCAATGAATCTGAAGGCAAATGTCAGCATGCCTAGACCGAATACTATTCCCGCCACTGTTGGAAAGATGCCGTCAAAACGGGTAAGTCCCAGATAAACGAGCAGTAGACCTGCGCCTCCTCCAACGCCAAGATGAATCAGACCGCCGAACAAGGTCATAGCTCTGAACGCGAGCTTGCGCGGAAACTTCAATGAAATGACTCTTCCAGATGCACCATCTACCATTGCGTCGTACTTGCGAACGGAGAAATCGTACTTGATATGCCAGACTGGAACGTGCACTAAGAACACTGCGGGGATATTGAGGTCCGAAGTCAAGCTTCTGATATGGTCGACCTCTTTCATTGCTTCTTCTCGCAGTAGAGAATTCATTGCGCGCTTGGCAGAATCGATAGCTGCATCTCTCTCCACCTGGGTTGCCATCAGATAACCAGCAGTTTCTAAGACAAGGTCCCGGTCAAAGAACTCTTTTCGCTTTACGGGGACTTGATATCTGGTGAGTGGTTTGGGCATCTTTGTGTTAGCTGGGACAAAGACATCCTTTTCCAGATCAATGTGCCCATCTTCATCAACATCTTTCCATTTTACACTACTGAACCGTCCTTTCCCTTCAAAATCTGGTTTGGATTGAGTACCCAGGTAGTCGGCTTTGGCTTCAACCTCTACAACCCAGAAAGGATAGTATACTAGCTTGCTTTCCACAATCTTTGCTTTCTGCTCCAGATCCTTTGGAGCCCCAAGCTGTTTCGAAGCCCAACTCAACATCTTGGCCCATGAATCGTCAATGCTATACTGGAGACGCATCACATAGTTCTCTTTGAGTATCTCTCCCGTCCTCACTTCGACTGTTGTACCGCAATATGAGCAACGGACTGTGCTGCCATCCCGCTGCACTTCGATGGGACCGTCGCAGTTCGGACATCTGATGTCACTCATCTGATCTTCTCCTCCAGTCCCTTCATCGAGCCAGTCAACGAGAATGGTTCCTCGCGTTCCTTTCCTTCGGCTGTCAACTCTATCTCATACTTGAGTGCCTTACCCACGAACATGTAGGCAGCAAAAAACAGGATTCCTCCAATTGCCACCATGGCAATTGGGATAAGAGCGGCATCTCCATCAGATGAGCCCCCTGCAAAGATTGCATAGGTTATGTAAGGAGTGCCTTGGAAGAGCAGAGCTGAGCCAATCAGCATGAAGAAACTGAGAAGCCAGTTCTTGACGCGATACCTCTTTGTCACGGGAAGCTCTCCGAGAACCACCTTGCCTGTTGCTCCAGACACAGCAACACGAAATGTACCTCCTCGATGCTCGTATCGGACCAGCCAGTAGGGCGCATGAACATATCTGCAGGTATCTGCGCTAATGTCAAGTCTGTAGTCCAATAGCTTAGTCACTTTCGCATTCAAGTCAGCACGGTCGCGTTCAGCCTTCTGATACCGTGCTCTGACGGGGGCATCATCCTCTCCAATCTCAGAGTTCAGGACTGAGGCTTTGTCAGTGAGTTTGATGTCAAAGGCTTGGGCTCCAGAATCATCCAGGGAATCGATGAGTTCCCGGATGCCAAATGTGGCAGCATGCCGCCTTGCCAGTACCCACTCTGTTGTCCGCTGCGCTTCTCTGGCCTCGACCTTCTCCCAGCGCTTGTTGTTGCCGCTTCCCTTCTGATTCGCTCCAAAGTGATATGTATCACATTGCGCATTTACTCTGAACGTCGGAATCCACTGCAATGATGGTGTCCCAATCTCAATCTCCCTTGCAAACCTGGTTCCAACGGACTTGGAGGCCGCGAAATGTATCCAGTCAGCAACCGCCTTCTTCACTTCATCCTCGGTGAGTTTGTTGGAGAGAAGTAGGTGTTCCTTCATCTCACTGCCGCCGACAGTGAAGGTGTAGCCACAATAGGGACATGTGGATATCACATCATCTGCGCCAAGGGGATACGGGGCACTACACATCTCACAACGATACTGCACAAGTCCGGATGATTCCTCGTCAGTTGCCATGGTATTCCAATCCAAACAATCGCCCTGAATCTCACCGCCATTAGAACTGCAGTCCCAAGTCTGTCCTCACCACACAGGGAACAGATATCTGCTAGACTTGGGCTCAGAAGGTGAGTTTCTTGGTTCAAATGGCTCTTCGTAACCTATAAAAGATTGCCATGAAAAGCCGTGGGCAGCACCTCGTGGAGGAAAGATGAAACAATGAAAATCCCTGCAAGCATCCTCAAGAGACTATACGTCAAGAACAGCCTGACCAACCTAGATGACGGCTTCAGCTTCAAGATAAAGAACTCACTTTCTAATGGCACGGCGACCAGCATGTCGCCCGTGACTGTCGACGGCACCGAGTATGCACTCGACAAGATTGTGATTAGATCCCAGGATGGAGAGGTAAATGCGAACGATGTTTCAGAATCCAACGCATTCATAATCAAAGTCGGAGTGGAGGTCGAAATCCACGTAAAAGCGGACCCTCTTCCTGACGGGGCACACACAATTGGCATAGGGCTCCAGACAAAAGAGATTGGTGGAATCGCTTTCGAAGTTGACGACGAGATCTGAGGTTTATGATTAGAAGGAGTCTTCCTTCTGCATCTCATATCTATCCAGGCATCCACCTCTGGATGTCAAATCTACTGAAACAGCTTGATGCTCGGAAGAAGAGCAGTATCTGATCAAAAGCAATAGATTACGCGCTCTGGAGAAATGTCGCCGCAATAGTTTTCTGCATCGCATCATCTCACACTACGGTGGTTGATGCTTTGTACGTGAAGATTAGGAGCGATGGAGCAGTTGGCATTGGCCGTGCCAACGTAGGAGATGCCGAGATTACGTTGGGCTACGGTGAGGCCCACATGATTGCCGCTGCGCTAGAGAAACTTGCTCAGACAGCTCGTAGCTATAAGCAAGTCTACCACAAAACAACGGACGTGGGGGCAGGCAACAAGATTGAGTTTGAACGAGCTGAAGACGGGACAATCTCAATCGCGGGCGACAGACAGCAATACTATTGCTCAGAGGCTGAAATCAAGGAGCTTGCCAAGAAGCTAAAACATCTCCCCCCGGTTGAGGTTGCACCAGCGTCTGACTATGCTCAGAAGATTGCGCCCAGCCAGGGATATAGCATCGAGGTCACCAATAGCGGGCAGGCAATCCAACTCAAACTAAGTGAGGCTGCATTAGTAAAGACAGCTGTACAGAGCAGTCTCGACAGCAGATACTTCGACGAGAACATGGTAGTCGGAGATAGGTCACTTCGAGTGGAAAGAAGCAGCGATCTCAAATGGCAGTTGTCAGACAGATCGACGACTGTGAAGTTCACAGCGTATGAGGTGGAAGCTCTCATAGCAGGATTGCACAATGGAATTCTAGATG
>JAEORS010000196.1:0-4295 GCA_016840795.1 Candidatus Thorarchaeota archaeon
GGGAAATCTTCATTTCTGCCTCTCACGCTCCATCTCACTCTCGATTGTCAGAATTCTAGCTATGGCTCTCCTAACGTTCCTGATTTTGAATGGGTTCTCTGTACCTCCGCCTGTCGCATGTTGAATTCGAATCTCGGAGAGCTCGTTGTAGAGATCTTCGAGTTTCTTCTGACGCTCAGCCGGAGTGAGTTTACGAATGTCATCTGCAGTGAGTCGTGCCATGTCTATTCCTCCACCTTGTCTAGGTCTTCTATCTCTTCAAGCTCCTTCAGGGTCGCTTCCGTATCAGAAACAGAAGGAGCCTCCTTCTCCTCAACTGGCTCCTCGGCAAGCTCAGCGGCTTCGGGTTCGTCGTCAGGCGTATCTTCCGGTATGACGACTTCCTCGACCAGCTCAAGTCCGTCTAGCTCTTCAAGCTCTCGAAGCTCCTCTATGTCGGTGATTCCCTCAAGCCCTTCCTTCGCCTCTTCCTCAATCACAATCTCCTCTTCTTCTACTCTCTTGAGCACATCAGGCTCTTCCACTTTTCGTGGCTTTGGTGGCTTGATGTTTATCACTCCTGGGAGTTTGGCGTCTGGTCGCATGATTCTCACCTTGACACCTATGACGCCGGGCTTCAAGATCGCGGTATCATCAGCCTCATCGACGAATAGGTCAGCAGGTTCTCCGGTCTTGGCAACAGTGGCCTGCTTGAATTTCTGATATCTCGCTCTCCTGCTTGAGAGCTTACCCTTGACAATTATCTCGCAACCCAAGGCGCCGGCCCGCATCACACGTCTGAGAATCCAATATGCCATTCTTCTGAATCGAACACCGCGTTCAAGCTGTCTCGCTAGTCTTGAAGCCATAACCTGGGCACTTAACCACGGATTCTCAATCTCACTTACTTCCACTTGCACATTCTGAACACCAAACTCAGATTCAAGAATCTCACTCAATTCCCTAATCTTTGATCCTCTGCGCCCAATGACCACACCAGGTCGAGAGGCATGAATTACGACCTCAGTCTTCATTGGCATCTTGCGAATCTCGACTCCGCCGTATCCTGCAGAATTCAGTTCTTTTGCCAAGAACTCGTCAATCCTGAGTCTGCGTGAGTTCTGATCAATGAAATACTTGACCGCCGACACTCTAGATCACTTCCTCCAATACTACTTCTACGTGTGATGTGTTCTCGAAGTAGGGGGTGCTTCTTCCAAAAGCACGCTCGATGTATTTCTTGTAGGTGCGTCCTCTACTGGTTGCGGCGTGGATGACTCTGAGTCTATCTATGTCAAGCCCCTTGTTGTCAGCATTGGATTCTGCATTTCTCAGGACCTTCAGAATGTACTGAGACGCTTTGACGGGATGTCCTCCGGCAGCCCACTTCACTCCTGCGTGATGGCCTCTCTTACCCTTGTGGCGCCTGTATGGAATCCACGCCTTCTCCTCAATGACACTCTCAAGGAGTTCGATGGCCTTGTCTAGCATCATGCCGCGTATGGCATTGCAGATCTCTCTACAATGCTTGGGCGAACAACGCATATTGCGGCCGCTAGCAACGGATGTCTTGTCCGGGTCAATGCCTATGATTGAGTAGCCATATGTTGGCATATCGACTCACTTCCAGTGCTCTAACTACAGTGACTTGACTTCCTAGCAGTCAAGTGTCTGTGTCACGCTCAACAACCACTCCAGAACTCACCGGCACACGTCTGCAGGCAGACTCCGCGCGTAGAACTAGAGGCCTGCACTGAATCCATCGGTTCTGAAACAGTCGTCATGCAAGAGCGACTGGTGTCCGCCTGAGAATTTCCAATTTAAACATTCCGAAAGACATCATTTCCTGCATCAAGATTCTAGGGGTTATCACCAAACTCGGCCGTGACACGCCTCAGCACAGGTGTGGTAACAGAACTCTCAATCAAGCCAATCCCGAATTCAGTCATTGTTGCCTTGATGAAATGCACGCCGGCAGACCTCACATACACAAGTCCCTTCCCCTTTAGCTTCTGTAGACTTGCCAATACAATCTGTGTAATCTCATCGTCAGTGAGCTCTATTCCCTTCCCGGGTGTCTGAAGAATTTCACACATCTTCAAGACTGTTCTCATGCTGCTCAGCTGTCTTCTCTTGCTGTCGTAGGGATTCGAGTAGAGCCACAGGAGAACAATGAGGTCCACAACCTCGAGACCGAGGTCTGGATTACTCTGAAGGGTTCTTCTTGCTACAAGCTCCACAATTGGCATGCACATCACACCCCAGATAGACCAATCGTTATTCAATCAATCGAATTGTCATACCAGACCAACCATACCTGGGTGTGGCTCGTAGATTAATCCTCTCTTCATGAGACGGTCCAAAGACGTTTCAACCGAGTTCTGCGAAATACTCTGACTCTGGAAGTGTTCGACAATCTCTGCGACACTTGCCTTGCGGCCTAATCTCTCAAGAAAAGCGACAATCTCAGTAGAAGCATCAATGGTTGTAGTTTGTACTTGAGGTTCTTCTGCAGCAGTAGGAACGAGCTTGATTGTCCACGGCTTCGGGAATATCAGGATGCCTTGGTTCGACAGCCTATTGATCTGTTCCTCAACCCATCGCCAGTTCAATTGGTATTCCGGAGCCAATTGAGCCAGTCTGTCAAGAGTACACGAATTCTCCTTAGCTTCTGTTTCCAATAACCGCATGAGTCTTCCAATCTTACCGACAGACGCTGCTCTATCATCATTTTCCATCAGCCTTTGCGAGTCTATCTCTTCGGAGGGCAGGAGCTCACGTAGTTTCTCTCTACTTCTATCGACGGCTCGCTGGAACTTGTCGCCTCCTCTGGACGCATTGAATTCTCTGACTGCAGATGCGGCAATCTCTCCGGATTCGAACACTGCCTGAGAGGTCTTTGATATGTCTATGATGTGCCCACAGTAGCTGCATCTCCGGCGCTTTTGCGTCACGGGAGCTGTAGTGAAATTCTTGCATTTTGGACACATGAAAACAAGAAACGGCTTCGACATTTGTCCACGAGCCTCCTACCATAGGTCCCCATTTTCGCTATTTAATACCGACTCTCATTGAACACATAAATATCGTTATATTCGGTCGGTGGAGCTGAGGGCTTGGAGACTCCACCCATGCCGAAGTCGGCCCGCGAGATTGTGATTGACTACAGACTTTGCAAGGGCTGCCACATCTGCATCTCCGTGTGTCCCCACGATGTCTTGAGCAAGTCGGACGAGGTGGACAATCGCGGTTTTTTCCTGCCAGTTGTTGTCAATCTGAAAGCCTGCAGAGCCTGTGGACTATGCGAGCTGGAATGCCCTGATTTCGCGATCTGTGTCAGTCCTGATGAGTAGGCTTCATTTTCTATTGAACCGACCCCGGAATCCCATAATACATGAACTAAAATGCCTTCGACAGCATAGGAGGAAGTCTAGTCAGAAACAGAGTGAGGTATGCAATTGGAAAACCCAGATATTCGTGTTCTTCTAGAGCTTCGGAGAGAGTTAGATGAGCAACTGTCGGAGCTCACAGACAGAATCGAGAAGCTCCAAGCATACATCCAGGCTCTTGACTCGATGATTGGAACGAGCAGCTTTGTCACCGCAGATGAGGCGGTTTCAATATCTGAGGAGTCGCCTTCCACTACGGCCGCTCCCCGCCCCTCTGTGGTCGAAGGCGACCGGCCTGTGACAGTAATGAACAAAGCACGTGACATGGAATTGGCTACAATTGAGGTAGATGGACAGACTCTCACTATCATCCCCGCTCCCCACGCCATCTATGACATAAAGCGTGGTGCCTTCGCCCGATTCTTCGTGGAGCGCATACTGGGCAAGCTACAAGAGGAAGACCGTCATAAGGTTGAGAATGGGGAGATTGAATGGGAACAGGCATTTGACTTCGAGGTACGTGCCGAAGATGGCATTCTTCAGGAGATGACTATTCGCAACTATGGCAATGACGACAGGTTTGGTGAGATTCAACGGGCGCTCAGATGGGCCTTGGAAAAGGTATATCGTGCACGTTGAGCGCGCCAACAGCAACTCACCTTGTTTTCCGGTGCAAAAGTATTAATGTGAGTCCAGATACCGCTCCTTCGTCTTCCGCGGTCGTATTGAGGAGCGCCATGGACCTTGTCCCGCTTTGAGAAGAGCATGGTGGTAAGTCCACAGGTGATTGTATCTGTGATTAGAGATGCCCATGAGTTCTACGTGGAGAACAAGATTGACGAACGCTACCAGAACATAGCACTGGACTTGGTGCGACGATATGTCTCACAAGAAGGCACACCTCGTGAAGGTGACCCTCTCTATGGA
>JAEORS010000197.1:0-4285 GCA_016840795.1 Candidatus Thorarchaeota archaeon
CTAATGGATCCTCCACCCTTGGCTGAGCCGCATTGTAGGTCACGACCCACGCTCAGTGAGCCTGCAACACTTATTGACTGTGCGTTAACAGATCGTCGTACTTCGAGACCGCCTCTCTCTACGTTGACTTCCGTATCAACGTTCAGATCCCCCTCAACCATGATTCTGTTGCCGGACTTGCATGTGAGCCTGCCGGCCTTGAGAGATCCTCGGAATACAGTGCTACCCTTGATTCTTAGTTCCCCACTAATCAGAACTTGGTTGCCCTGCTGCGGCAGAACGAAGTTGCAGTTCTCGAGCTCAACGTCGCCCTCAACGGTTCCGAGCTCGACTTCTTCCTGATTCCTGAATACATGCTTTTCAGCCATTGTCGTTCTTCACCTTGTCATTTCCTATGTAAAGCGGTTCATACTTAGTATATAAAGCGAAACCACAATTGAGGGTCACAGAATGTTACTACAAACTTGTGCACTATGAACCACTCCAATGCCTAGAGTCCAACAATCGGTTTTGGAACCGGGATTCCAACAAGAGATGCCATCCTCTTGTAGAGTTCCAGATACTGGTGTCCTCTGACTGTTACAGAGTAAACTCGCATTCCCTCCTCCTCATCCTCCTGCAACAACCCTCTTCCCAATAGCTCAGTGATGGACTCTTTTGCTCTATCAACCGGCATATTGGTAGACCTGGCTGCCCTCGTGAGTGGACAGAAGCCGTAGATATAGATGACACGAATAATCTCTGCATAGATGTCGTATCGGGTCCTCTTGATACGCTCTTTCTTCTTCTTCGGCATGCTGCCGCACCTGACAGGACAACACCAACGAGTCATAAAAACAGCTGTACTCGGACACAAGCGTTGGCATCCGATGCTTGGTCTTCTGATTACCTTAGAGCAAGCCTTATGACCCAGCATCCTAAGGCCATGGCACCACAGAGGCTGCAGCATGATTCTAAGAGCCTACATCCTTAACAACAGCGGAGAGCCGGTATACTGGCGAACCTATGAGGGTGTGGGCTCGGTTAGTGAGAATGACCTTCCTGCACATGTGCTTGCGTGTGCCACGCTCTTCCATTCGAGTGAGGGCACGACAAGTGACAGGGTATACACTCTTGAGCAAAGCGGAGTCAACTGGTCGTATCTCTTCTTCGAGTCCTTTGCAGTGATACTCATGAGTGCGGCTGATGAGAACCTCGTAGCTCTCAAGAGAATGATGATCTCCCTGGGCCGTGCAATTGCCAATGAATATGGTGAGATTCTCAAGTCATGGAATGGCAACATCGGTGAGATCGAAGGGCTAGATTCACTCTTTGATCAACATGTCGGAATTGACCTAGATATCCCTTCAGATGAGATACTTGACTTGGCCAAGGGTATAATCGAATCGACTCTGGAAGCAAAGGAACTTGCCTATGCGGGCGTGCTGGATGTTCATGGTCAGATGCTGGTCGGCAACGTTCCTGAGAACCACCTCTCCAGTATTCAACAGGAGATATCCTCCGGGATGATACAACCTGGTGTAGATATGGTTCCTTCCGCAGTTGAAGTCATGGGCTATAGCGTTCAGATACTGAAAGTGAAATCCGTGACGGTTGCGGTTGCGGCTCAAAAGGATGAGAGCCGCATCATAGCAGTTCAGGCAGTCAGCGAGATTGCTGACGCACTAAACAACGCGATGTCCGATTGAGCACAAGTTCTAAATGAAGGCAGAACTCAACGCCAAGTCCGGTGATTTGGTGTGTTGATTGTTGGTATCAGTGGATCACCTAGGAAAGAGAAATCGAACACACGTTTTCTGCTTGAGAAAGCACTATCAGCTGCGTTGCAAGTGCTGCAGACTACAGGCTCAGAGGCATCTACGACCTTACTACTGGACATCTCTGACTTCGAGATTCGGCACTGCACTGGGTGCGATGCCTGCGTACGAAAGAAGCCTTGTCCTGAGAGCGCGCATGACGATATGCCAGAACTAGAGAACAAGGTTCTTCCAGCAGACGGGATCATCATTGCAGCACCGTCATACTTCACATCTGTACCTGGTGTGCTTAAAGACTTCATCGACCGCTCAAGAACGATGAAGATGTTGGACCATCAGTTGAAGGACAAGGTATTTGGTGCAATAACCTACGCAGGACTTAGATATGGTGGCCAGGAGCATGTTGTCGATGTCCTGAATCGTTATGCCCTCGGTCAAGGAATGATAGTCGTTGGAGCAGTGGGGAGTCCGGTTAAACATGGTACATTCGGATCGGGAAGCATGCAGACAGACGAGGGCAAGTGGCGCTCTGCGGAAGCGGATGTTCTCGCAATCGATGCCAGTGAAGAATTAGGCAGAAGAATCGCGAGGCTTGTTATACAGACTAGTACAAGTGAGGGCTAGTTATGAAGAAGCCCGCTAAAGCAGGACTGGTTCAAGTCTATACGGGAAATGGAAAAGGAAAGACGACTTGCGCTCTGGGTGCCGGTCTCCGTGCTGCTGGTCATGGCCTTGAGGTTCTCATGATTTGCTTCATGAAGGCCAAGGTGGCAGAAAGGAATGGTGGGACTGATATCAACTATGGAGAGTTCGCCGCAGTCGAGTCCATTCCCAACTTCCGAATCATCCCTGTTGGTAGAGTGGATTTTGTGGACAAGGAGAGCCCTGATCCGATCGATATCGAAATGGCACAGGATGGATTGAAGCTAGCTCAAGAGGCACTTAGAAACAGAAAGTGTGACGTGCTTATTCTCGACGAAATCAATGTTGCAGTAGAATGGAATCTGATATCTCTGGAGGACCAGTTGAAACTCCTAGATGCAAAGCCTGATGATGTCGAGATAATCATGACAGGCCGCTATGCCAGAGGTGAGTTGCTGGACGCGGCCGATCTAGTGACGGAAATGACTGAAGTGAAACACTATTTCACTGACAGCAAGATGGCTGCCAGAAGAGGCTTTGAGTTCTAGTGATGAGGCCGCACTAGCGCTCAATCTGCATATCCTGGAGTGAATGAAGCAAGAATGTCACATGCACCAACGGTGTTATCTATCAGTGTCCTTAGCTCTTCGCCAGTGATGTCCATGTCATTAGTTTCTGCGGTCACTGCAATGTTGTTGTCCGATGTTATTACGAACTTGACTCCATTCACCTTCCACGAAGCAACCAATAGGTCGTACATGAGCTTGTGTTGTCTGTCTTCGGGTATGTTGTCGAAGTTTGTGAACAGTGCAGTGATGAACAACCACTTTTCATCCGGATCTGTTAGAATGAGTACTCTCAGCTCATCAAACTGATCTGTATCCCATACCATGAGAATCCCGTTCTCCTCCTTTGAGTAGACGATTCCAATCTCATCTAGCAGGCTGGCAATCTCATCAAGCTTGGCCATCGATAGTTCCTCTAGTCACGCTCTCTTTGACATTAGATAAAACTGTCTAGGATGCATGCATTTTCGATGCGTGCTCTCTTGGAAACGAACAGTTAATATCGTGACCACTTGTCACTCTGTTCTACAGAGGAGTGTCTTCGATGGGTGCTGAAAAGGCGAAGGAGAAGGACACTGGGAAGACAGAAGATCCTGAACTGGCTGAGATTCGCGCAGCTATGGACCGTTGGGAGTCCGGCACACTTAGCCGTCATTCAAAGAAGAATCCCGAGCGGAGTGATGAATTCATCAGTGTTTCGAGTCGCCCGGTGAGAAGGATCTACACACCAGCTGATTTGCCTGATTTTGACTACATGCGGGACCTTGGATTCCCCAGTGAGTACCCCTATACAAGGGGTGTCCAACCTACGATGTACCGCGGGCGATTCTGGACGATGCGTCAGTTCGCCGGTATGGCATCGGCCGAGGAAACAAATGAGCGCTTCAAGTTCCTCCTTGCACATGGACAGACTGGTCTAAGCGTAGCATTCCACCTTCCCACCATCTACGGAAGAGACTCTGACGATCCATTCTCATACGGCGAAGTTGGCAAGCTAGGTGTAGCCGTAGACACACTGAAGGACATGGAACTCCTGTTCGACGGAATTCCACTTGACAAGGTCACCACATCCATGACCATCAATGCCCCGGCCGCCGTCCTGCTATCAATGTACATGGTGACTGCAGCCAAGCAGGGTGTGTCTTCTGACAAGATTGGAGGGACAATTCAAAACGACCTTCTAAAGGAGTACATGGCGCAGAAGTCTTGGATATTCGCCCCTGAACCATCCCTAAGAATCATCGTTGATATAATCGAGTACTGTGCAAAGCATATCCCCCGATGGAACACGATATCTATTAGCGGCTACCACATTAGAGA
>JAEORS010000198.1:0-4280 GCA_016840795.1 Candidatus Thorarchaeota archaeon
GTGTGATGTCATGTCCATCTGAGAACCATAGGCCGAAGACTACCGCGGGCAGATAGAATAACATGTTGAGTCTAATGACCCACATCAAAGTGATGGCATCGAAACCGGTGTAGACATAGGTTCCTCCACTTGGGACAAGGGGGACGTTGAAGAAGAGGACCAAACTGAGAATGATCTCGCTGAGTAAGCACAATGCGACTGTGATCCTAGGATTCACAGTGTATGCCTTGTATACTGCAGGAAAGATGAGTATCGAGGTGAATAAGACGGGAATGAACCAGTTGCCAGGGCCCCAGAAAGGCAGAAAGAACAGATACCACCACCTGCTTGGCTCCAATGCATCGAAGTAGAGTCCCAGGAGTATCGATGCAACATACAGCAAGACGAAGGGGAGGACGTAACGCTTGATTTTCTTCCAGAAGTATTGCAGTGAGTATAGTTCTCTGAGTGTTGTGGCACCCGTGTATCTGAAAGAATGGCCCATGTTGAAGCCCATGACTATGAGGAAGAAGGGCATAGCCAATCGTTCCCAAAAGGAAGCTAAAAGCGCATCATGGAGACCCCCGGCGAGCAGGTGGTCAACCAAAACGAAGGCTATGGCAACTACCTTCACCGCATCGATTTGAAGGAAGTGCTTGCGCTGGGTCACCTCAGTTTCGTGAATTGAGGCTTCCTCAGGAGCCATGGACATATACCGAGTGTCTTCAGATGGTAATGAAATACCATTCGGAAGAAGCAGGAATCGTTCTACCTCTTGTTGTCCGAAAATGCCGCATGTGAGTGGCGCTTTTTACGCCACTCCAAATGATCCGCCAAGACGCTGGCTCATCTATGGCATAGGTCCTCCGTTCAGCACTTCGGGCGGAATCTCATCGTCCATTGACATGAACGCCTTGTAGATGAAGAAGAGACAGACACCAAGCATGATGATGATTACTATGATGTTGGCGACTACCCCGGGCCCGGTCCATTGGTTCAGAACAAAGAAGGGGCCATGAGTCCTTTGCCACTCTGCTAGTCCGGTCAGTTCACTCACAATCTCGATCACCATGCCCAATACTGCTATCGACATGAATGCACCAGTGCCATAGACGGCCCTCCTTGCATAGTTGTGACGCCAAAACGGTTTGCCCCGTTTGTACGCCGCATTCTCAGCCTCGTACCACAGTATACCTCCGGCGAATGTTATCACTACATTGAAGAGATAGAACAAGACATGGGATAGATAGTCAGTGCCGAAACCTATGTATGCCCAATTTCGGTTCATGTAGTACCATACCGAGTAGTAGAGTATCTGGACGAGAAGGATGTGGTAGCTTGCTCTGCCGACTCTCTTGATCAAGTTCTGCAAACGCCCTTCAGGTTTTGATGGCAGATACTTCATAGCCAAGAGAAATATCAGGGCAGTATAGGGAATCAGGAGAAATGTGTAGTCTCCAGAGATGAGTCTGTATCTGTAGAGTCCATCGATTATCTCTGCGCGGTAGCCGAGGATTTGATAGGCGACCATATAGGCCACGCTGAGTGGGAAGGCGACCCACATGGCAGCGTTCCGCCTCGACTTGACATTGTGATCGTCTGAGAACCAGAGGCCAAGTCCAACTCCGGGCAACAAGAACAAGATACTCGTTCTTATGACCGAGCTCAAGAATGCCGCTTCATAGCTTTGGAATAGCCAACTTCCATCAACGAGGACCAAGGGGAGGTTGTAGAACATGAACAACTGGAGAAGAATCTCGCTCATGAAGCAGAGGAAGACAGTCAGTTTTGGATACGAGAGATAGCCTCTGTAGATCAACGGGAGGACAAGAATCGAACCGAAGAGCACAGGGATAAACCAGTTGCCGGGGCCCCAGAAGGGCAGCCATCCTATCAATGAATATTCGTTGAAAGTTATGGCATTGAAGTACACCCCAAGAAGAAACGAACCCAGGTACAGTAGGAGGAATGGAAACACATAGCGTTCAATCTTGGATTTGAAGTACCTCCAGGAGTATAGCTCCCTCAAGGTAGTGGCACCTCTATTCTTAAAGGAGAGGCCCATGTTGAAACCCATCACAATCATGAAGATCGGGATGGCCGTCCGCTCCCAGAACACACCTCCAATAGCACTCTTCAATTCCCATGTCAAGCTGTGATCCATGACGACGAGTGCAATTGCAAATGCCTTCAGAGCGTCGACCTGCCAGTATTTCACGCGTTTCTTCTGCTCAGAAATCTCAATTGGGGCTTCTTCCATGGCTTGCGACATACTCAAAGTCGCGAGTCTATTCAGTTTAAAGAGATTCGGATTGAGCAATCTTTCTGTGGGCATTCCTCCGGACTGTTGAGATGGTCAAGATTAACGCGTAGAGCACCAGATTGATATTCTACACGCTTCTACAGCATCAGGGATGCGCTTGTTGCAGTCTTCTGACGTTGATTTCCTCACAAACGTCCGTCTCTTCCTGTTCTTCTTACTGCTCATCCTAATCTACTATAGTACCAAGCAGAGTAGCAGAGCCCTAGAAAGAGCATGGCGGCTTCCAATCATATATCCCCAAGATAATGAGCTTTCGAAAGTACAACTAGAAGAACGCGACTCATTGTTGCGTACTCTGTCAATCAGGTGGAGTCTACTCACAGTTGTTGACTACTCACTTGCTGTGCTTCTCGTCTATGAATTGGTGCTCGGTTTCGCTGCGGCGGAACAAGGCATAGCTTACTACTTCGCAGTACACATCCCTTCTGCAGCGGCAGTCTCTGCTGCAATCGGGTTGCTACTGGCGGCAATTGTTATTAGATTCAGAAACCCATTCAGCTCTAGGAAAATAGAGCCGCTGAAATACCTTCTAAAGAACCTCGAATCACTAGCAAGTGCAGTACGGGTAGCGGATACAGCCGTTCCAGCAGAAACTGAAGACATCTTCTTGAGAATTGTGAAGCAGGAGATTGAGAGGTTCATGGACTTCCGTGAGATGGGTGACGCAGAGTGCGGCCGCCTCCTTGAGTACCTCTCAGGAATCGACGGGATTGTCGGTCAGGCTGCTTCAACCTTGCTTTGGCCCCATGGATTTTGATGCTCCGTCAAATGTGCGTCACAGCTGCGATTTGCGTCCAGGCAACGACTTAAGAGCGCTAACGAGAGAGCGACGTAGGGTTGCGGCAATGCCACTCTTCGGACGCAAAAAGGACAAGGAATACCAAGAGGCTGCAAGGCTTCTCTCGGAGGGTAGGACAGAGGAGGCATCAGGGAAACTTAGAAAGTTCCTTGGCAAGCACCCTAATGACGTAAATGCGATGGTGTCATTGGCAGTCGCTTTGGTTCAGGTCCAGAAGGAGCCAACTCTAGATTCACCGAATACGCAGGAAGCACTGGTGCTCCTTGAGAAAGCTGCGGAACTCAACCCGAGGGATCCGGTTGCCATATTCAACAAGGGAGTGTGTCAACGTAACCTTGGCCTCTTGGCTAAGGCACTGGAGTCTTTCGAGGCCGCCTTGGAGATTGAGGATAGACTTCCTTTGGCGCTTCTTCACATGGCCGAGATCAACTATGAACTGGAGAACTGGGAGAAGGCCATTGACCTCGCACGGCTTGCACTAGTAAGAGACCCAGGAATTGAGGGGGCTCTGACGTGGATTCCAGATGCCATGAAGAAGGCAGGTTACATGGACGAAGAAGGGAATGTGATCAACGCACCATGGGAAGAGGGGAATCCAGATGGATAACCTTAAATTCACTCCACCTGGACAGAGCCACGTTCTGAGTGGTCATGACCCACTCCGTATACCATCCTTGGTGATCTAATGTCGAGTAAAGGCGAACCGATGTATCGGGGTCACAAGCTTACTGATCTTGCTCAGATGAACATGGACTCACTCATCGAGCTACTCCCCACACGCCGCAGAAGGACTCTCAAGCGGGGACTTCCACCAAGACAGAAGAAGCTCCTCATGAAGCTAAGAGCGGCTAGAAAGCAGGCACGGAAGGGGAAGGATGTCATTGTGAAGACCCACTGCCGCGACATGGTCATACTACCTGAGATGGTCGACCTCACCATTGGCGTGCATAACGGCAAGGACTTCGTGAGGGTGAAGATACTCCCTCAGATGATTGGACATGTACTGGGAGAATTCTCTGTCACGAATAAACCAGTCAGACACGGAAGCCCAGGTATAGGTGCCACAAAGAGCAGTGCCTATGTGCCTCTGAAGTAAGAAGCACACCAATATCTGCACCAGTGAGGGGTCATCCCCTCTTGATTCTGAGAAACACGCCCACAACAATGATGATAGCTGCC
>JAEORS010000199.1:0-4268 GCA_016840795.1 Candidatus Thorarchaeota archaeon
CGGCCGGAACAGCGCGTGAAATGATGAGAACAAAGCTCCAGCCAAATTGTAGCACACCATAGGCGATTGGAATCAAAGGCCAAAATGGGAAGAAGGCCAATGAAACGAGTCCGACAATCATAGGGATGAATGACAAGACCATTGCCTTCTTTCTGCCAACAATGTCAGCCACGGCTCCAGCCATGAGATATCCAAGCAGCATTGCGAGAGTCCCAGAGGAGTAGACGAGGCCGATCTGCCATAGTTCGACAATAGTGTAGAGAAAGATACTGAATTCCCAACCCCAGAGACTGAATGAGAATTGGGCAATTCCGGTGACCAGTGCGAGTCGCCATAGATTCCCGCTAAGTCCTAGGAATTGCTTGGAAGAGGGTCCTGTCTGAATTGCGTCGCCGATTGGTACAACTTGGCCTTCCTCCACATCAGTCAAGTCAACATACCTTCCCAAGAAATGCATCGAAATCCAGAGATGTCCCCCTTAAGACCGTAACTATCTTGGTGTTCCATCTACATGTCACACAAGCCTTAAAGACCTCAAGCTATGCGAGAGTCAATAGAATCAGGATACGATGTGGAGTCTCCCCTGTTGATACAACTAGATGATGCTGACCTGAAGCTCAATAGGGCTGTCACCTTTGAATGGCTTTACACAAACGGCCTGGGAGGTTACGCATCATCCACAGTTGTAGGACTAAACACCAGAGGCTACCACGGTTTGCTTACGTCGTCCCTCAGTCCGCCTGTCGACAGATGGCTTACACTTTCTCGCCTCGATGAGGTTGTCGCTACATCCCAGGGTGAGTTCAACTTGGCTACAGAGCAGACAGTAAAGGGTGTAGTGAATAGAGGTTACCGGATGCTCCAGCAATTTGAGTTGAATCCACTTCCTCAAATGACGTATGGAGCAGATGGCGCTACCATAGTCAAGACCGTGTTCATGGGGTATCGGCGGAATCTGACGGTCGTGAACTATGAGCTTAAGAATTCTGACGAAACCGTCCTGACAGTAACACCAGTCCAGACTTGTCGCTCAATTCATGCACGCCCGGAGAGGCTTGATTTTACTCCGGAAGTTGAGGCCATTGATGACAACTCCTACTTTTCGTTTGACGATCGTCCAAACAGTCCCTGGATGCTTGCATACACTCCAGATGCAGAATTCACACCCTCTGATGTTCGAGTCACCGAAGCCCAGATATATCGCAGAGAGAAGGAAATGGGTCTACCCTATCAGGAGGAGCTGTATCTCCCAGGAGTCTTTCACACAACACTTGAGCCCGGTGAGCACTTTCTCTCATTCTTGTTTGCGGTCGGTCCCACGAGAAAGCAGCTAGTCAGGGGACTGGGTAGTCTGGCGAAGGCCGAGAGGAAGGACTTTGCGAAACTGAGGTTCGAGGAAATCAGACGGAGAAAGGTTCTGAACGATAGAGCCTACTCAATGTCATCAAAGGTGCGTGATGAGGACATCGAATGGCTTGTCATGAACGCTGACTCTTTCATTGTTGATCGGGCTTCCACTGGGATGAGGTCTGTCATTGCAGGATATCACGAACTCGCAGATATTGGCCTAGATGCTCTAATATCTCTCCCGGGTCTCACGATGTCTATCGGGAGGTTTCAAGACGCTCGAGCAATCCTGACTACTTATGCAAGGCATTCAAGATATGGTCTTGTGGCAAACGACTTCCCTGACAAAGGAATACAACCAGAGTATGATTCAGTAGATGCGTCGCTATGGTATATCATGGGGGTCCACAAATATATCCAAGCGACTAATGACACCGAGTTTCTGAGAGGCATTATATGGGATACCATGGAGTCAGCCATCACGGCATTCAGGATTGGCACAAAATACAACATTCACGAAGACCACGATGGCCTGATCTGCTCTGGAATTGAGGGTGTCGAGGTTTCCTGGATGAATGAGAGAATTGGGAACTGGATTGCGACACCGCGAGTCGGCAAATGCGTAGAGACCAACGCGCTTTGGTACAACTCTCTGATGGCAATGGCAGACATGTCTGAACTCCTAGGTCGAGACCCCTACGAGTTTCGCGCAGTTGCTTCATGGATAAAGGAGGCTTTCGTGCAGACTTTCTTTGACGAGGAGCTTGGATACCTCTATGACTTTGTAACTGATAATGAGAACGACGCTTCAATCCGGCCCAACCAGATCTTCGCAATCGGCCTGCCATTTCCATTGCTTGACCACAAGGAAGCAGTTTCAGTCCTCAAGACCGTGACAAAAGAGCTTCTTACTCCCTTTGGACTGAGAACGCTATCTCCACAGGACGCGCGCTATGCTCGAGCCAATACAGGTGGACCTCGCAGTAGGGCAGATGCTACGTTCAATGGCACGGTGCATCCATGGCTGATTGGCCCATACATCTCTGCATTTCTTACCCTCATGGGACGTACTTCCGACAACAAGGTGCATGCAGAAACAGAGTTCTTCAGGCCAGTATTGGGTGCAGTTAGAAGAGGTGCATTAGGCACGATCTCCGACATGTACGATGGATCGAAGCCACACCGTGATAGGGGTTGTGTTTCGAGAGCACGGAATGTCGCAGAACTCCTTAGAGTATACTTTGAGGAGCTGTGAGATATGAAGCTAGCTGAGTGAAGCCAATGCAAGCGGACACAGGATTGCATAAGATAGAGGTACCAACTCCATTCCCGGTCGGTGACGTCAACTGTTACCTTATAGAAGGAGACCCTCTCACACTCATCGACACAGGGCCCAGAACAGATGAGGCGTACGCTCGTCTCGTAGAAGGTATTAGAAAGGCGGGCTACTCTCCGCATGAGATAGGACAAATCGTGTTGACACATGGTCACGTAGATCATACGGGTTTGGCGGCTACTATCAGCAGGGAGAGAGTTGACAGAGTCGGGAAGCCGCCTCAAGTCCTCATCCATACAGCTGACCGAGAGCGCGTGGCCACGTATGAAGACTTCATGGAATATCGCGTTGGCTCCTACCTAGGAATGATTGCAATGGGTGGGGTACCCCTCGAAGAGCAACCTGGCATCCCTAGGCAGGCATTGACTAAATACTACCTCAGATTTGGGGAGTCAGTTCCCGAGGTTAGTCGGCTGGAAGAGGGTGACACAGTTTCTACAGGAATTGGAATTCTCGAAACACTGTGGACTCCGGGTCATTCAAAGGGCTCATGCTGCTTTCTCTGCAGGAAAGCAGGAATAGTGTTCAGTGGGGATCACCTCCTTGCCACCATCAGCTCAAACCCAAGTCTTGACTATGAAGAACAGGACCACATACCTATGCTCACATACTTCGATTCTCTTACCAAAATCGAGAAACACAAGGAGCTGCTTGCACTACCCGGACACCGCGATCCCATCAGTGATATCTCTGCCAGAATCGCAGGACTTAGAGAAGAGTACACAGAGAAGTTCGACCAAATGAGGACCTACCTAACCAGAGAACCACAGACGCTCTACAGACTATCAAGGCGGCTCTATGGCGACTATGATCAATCCTCTTTGGTTCTCGCCCTGGCAGAAACATATGATGTTCTCAAGATTCTCTCAAGAGATGGTGAAGCGAAAGTTGAATCTCTTGACGGTGTGGTCAAAGCCAGGGCACCATGACTCAGGCATATGTATGACTCATCCAGTATACCTTAATATGCTCTCAGACTCAAGTATGAATGCAGTCTGTCGATTTTTCCATCAGGGGTAACTAGGGTTGTTACCATGATGAACGCGCCACTTGAGCTATTGCATTGCATCCAACTGACTATAACCGCCAACACATGTTGGATTCTGAGGCAGGAGTCTATGTGCACGCCCAGTGATTGGAGGTTTCATGCTTAGGTCATGGCGAGGAGAATAACACAATGAAAGAAGGAAAGACTGTTCTTGTCGTCGCCGTACTTCTTCTGAGTTTCTCTTGGGGATTCTCTACAATTGGTATTGCGACTGCGCAAGACGTGACAGATCCTATCCTAGCAGTAGGTTGGGAGGTTGTCAACGAAACCGAGGACATCAGCCATCAGGAACAGCAGTCCGAGTGGTTGTTTGGACCTCAACCCGTTGTTTGGATTGGCTACGCCACTGATTGGATATGGAATGGAACGAAGACCAGCGAGCGCGACTTTCGAGTCGAACCTGGGGATCAACTATTGGTCAACATAACTATCCCATGGGAGTTTATTGAGGCAGGGTCTGTGCTGGACTCTGTGGCCTTCTGGGGCGAGATGAGGCGTATCCGTTACGCTGTCTTTGGTATGGAATACAATGTGTCC
>JAEORS010000200.1:0-4233 GCA_016840795.1 Candidatus Thorarchaeota archaeon
CCTCTGGTGTTTCCCGAAGAAGAAGAAGTCATCTCAGGCGGCAACTTTCATGGACAACCTGTTGCCATTGCCATGGATTTCTTGGGGGTTGCCATCTCAGAGCTGGCTAATATCTCGGAGAGAAGAATCAACAGACTTGTCAACCCGAATCTGAGCGGTCTACCAGCCTTTCTCACAAGAGAAGGGGGAATCGAGTCCGGGTTGATGATTGCACAATACACTGCGGCAGCCCTGGTATCTGAGAACAAGGTCCTCTCCCATCCTGCGAGTGTCGACTCTATACCCACTAGTGCAGATCAGGAGGACCATGTAAGCATGGGGACAATTGCGGCACGGAAGTGTCTGGACATTCTGGAAAATACATGGAACGTGATTGCAATAGAGTACATGTGTGCTGCACAGGGTATTGATCTGTTGGCTCCATTCCAACCGTCTGACCCTCTGAATAATGCAGTAGCGGCAATCCGAGAAGTCGTTTCTACCCTTGATGACGATAGGCCCCTACATCCGGACATTGTCAAGATTCGTGAGATCATGGCTCTCCGTAAGATAACGTCCAGTGTGGAAGAAGTGACCGGGCCTCTGCTTGAAGGGTGATTAGAAACCCTGTTCGGCAAGGACTCGCAACGTTTTCTTGCGACTCGTCAAGGTTTATCTACGTTGCATTGTTCTTCAGCATATTCCCCTGGAAGTACATTCCTCGCACAGTCATGGAAGTGAAGTGCTTGAAGGGTTTCACCAAGGTAATGGAGCAATATCTGGAAACGATTTATGACTTGCAGCGCGAGAAAGGATCTGCCAGTGTGACTGACATCGCCGAAAAAAAGGGTGTCAAGGCACCAAGTGTCACCTATGTGCTCCGAAAGCTCAAGAAACTAGGTCTAGCGAACTACGAGAGATATCGTAGTGTAAGTCTGACCGCCAAGGGCGAGGAGATTGCGAAGGACCTTGAGAGAGCTCACAAGACAATCAAGTGGTTCTTTTGCATGATTGGAATTGATGAACAGATTGCTGATGAGGACGCATGTGAGTTTGAGCACATAGCAAATCCCGAAACAGTCGATAAGTTGACACAATTCGTAGAATGGGTAAAGACCGCACCCCGAAGCCCCAAGTGGCTTGAACACTTCAAGGAGTACCAGGAGTCAGGAGAACGCTCTGAAGAGTGCAAGCAATCTGACTAGTAGCACTTGCGCTCAAGGGCCCAGTCTAGAATGTACGACCTGTCCTCCCGCAATCACCGTATGTACGAGATTGACCCCGAATCTCCATGACAGATACTCTGGATTTGGACACTCAAGAACCAATATATCCGCTCTCTTTCCCTGTTCGATGCTTCCCACAACATCACCTCGACATAGTGCGTGTGCCGAGTTGATGGTAGCAGCCGAGATTGCCTCTCTAGGTTGCATCTTCATCTTGTAGCAGGCCAGTGCAATGGTGAAGAACATCGACTCATTTGCGCAGTTCGGATTGAAGTCTGTTGCCAAGGCGACAGGCAATCCCATCTCAATCATCTTTCGTGCATCCGCGTAGTCACTGTCCAGACTGAATGCTGTGCCGGGAAGCAGAGTAGCGATGGTCCCTGCCTTCCGCATCGCCTCGAGATCATCATCAGATGCCATAAGGAGATGGTCTGCTGATGCCGCCCCAACCTCTGCAGCCAGTCCGGCGCCTCCAAGCTGGACAATCTCGTCGGCATGGACCTTCAGTCTTAATCCAGCATCCTTGGCAGCCAGTAGGATTCTCCTCGACTGTTCAATCTCAAATACACCTTTCTCACAGAAGACATCACAGAACTCTGCAAGCTCCTCTTCTACTACAGCCGGAATCATCTCATCGACAACAAGGTCGACATAACCCTCAGTGTTACCCTCGAATTCGGGGGGCACTGCGTGGGCCCCAATGAAGGTGGATACAAACGTTACAGGGAGCCTGTCTCTAAGAGTGTCAACGACTCTCAACATCTTCAATTCGTTCTCGACGTCTAGGCCGTATCCGCTCTTAGCTTCTATGGTGGTTGTGCCGTGGCTCAGCATGCTCTCAGCATATGAGAAGGTTTCGCTACTCAGTTCGGCCTGCGTAGCCTTTCGAGTCGCATCAAGTGTGTTTAGGATTCCTCCACCCGCCTTCAGTATCTCAAGATATGTCCTGCCTGCAAGCTTCATGGCAAAGTCATTCTCACGGGACCCTCCAAAGACTAGGTGAGTATGACTATCAACGAAGCTTGGCATTGCTAGCATGTTTGGAAATTCTAGAGGAGGCACGGCAGGCTCGCCATCAATCTCTGCCATGACCTCTTGGGTTGTACCGACCGCCACGATAAGACCATCTCTAATTGCCACGGCCCCATCTTCAATTATGGACAGATCCTGCATGCTTTCTCCGGTCTTCGGCGTCTGACTGTTCCCAGAAAGAGTTGCGAGCTGGCCAATGTGATTGAGAACGATGTCGACTTTCATCATCATTCAAGCTTTACGACAAGCTGTCCCACATTTAGGTTGCGCTGTATTGGCTCGGGCATACTGTTAATATGGATGGAGTACACTGACTCTCAAAGTTAGTGTGGGGTCACAGAGTAGGATGGATTATTTGATACTTACATGGGACGACGTCTATAATCTCACACTTCGTCTCTCCGAACAAATCGTCAAAAGTGGATTTAAGCCCGATGTGATTGTAGGCATCGCCCGGGGAGGCTGGATTCCTGCTAGGATTCTCTCTGATGTTCTATTTGCAGAAACGCTGCAGAACATCCGTATTGAGTACTATTCTGACGTTGGAAAGCGTGGCAGGGAACCTAAGATCACTCAGCCGATAACAGGGACGATGGAAGGCAAGAGCATTCTTCTCGTAGATGAAGTTGCTGACACTGGTGACAGTTTATTTCATGCTATTGAACATGTGAAGGCTCTTGGTGCCGGTCATGTGAAATCTGCAGTACTTCATTTCAAACCATGGTCAAGAGTTGCCCCGGACTACTACATGGTGAAGACGGAGAGTTGGACTGTATATCCGTGGGAGATGCGGGAGTCAATTATCGCGCTAGTCAAGGTCTTCAGAAATGAGAACCCCTCTCTCAACGTAAAGGAGATTCGCGACAAGTTAGTCTTTGAAGTTGGTTTCGAGCCGACCGTTGCTGACTACTTCATCAAGAGGCTATAATCAACATTAGGGTGAATCGATTGCTACTAGAACGCTTGGTCTATGGTGAAGAAACCTTCAAGGTTGTTATTGCCGAGCTCAAGAACAGCGACAAACTAAATCGTGCCACCCTGCTTAGAATGGCATTGGAATTCTCCAAGAACCTGTTGGCTTTCCAGTTTCTCAAACCCTCACTCATTGCTGGAATCGGTCATATTCTCTCAGCAGCCCAGAACGCTCTCAATGCTTGGAAGGGAGGATATGGCATCGCTCGAAGTCTAGACATCGAAGTGGCACTATATACCTCTGGTCAACATCAAATCGGCGTTGCACTTGAACACCATGGGGTGGAAGATGGACTTGATTCGGTCGCACTTGTTATGATTGACACTGATGAAACCAAGCTAGTAGAGCAGTTTGGACTTGCTGTTGAACAATTGGGAGATGAGGTTATCCCGCCGTTCGTACCGACAGAAGATCGACTTCGCGGCATAATGGTACACTACGGCATTAGCGAAAGTGAGATCTCTGCTGCATCATCCTCGGACTCGTTGGAATCGCGCTTCAAGGCGCTTGAGGGGTGTGTTGCAAGCAGAGTTTCCCTGGTATCACTAGAATCATAGAGTCCCATTTAGTATTCATCGTCACGCAATGACATGATAGAGAGAATATCCTTCTCAGGGTCAATCAGTGACATGCCCGTCCAATCTCCCACAACCTCAATCCACAGCGTACTGTCTGGATTGTCAAGATTCACCTTCCTGGATATGACCGCAGCCACGGCTGTGATAACTTCCATGGTCTCAAGCGTAGAGTGCCTTCTTCTGACGGTGACCCTGAATGACTCCTCTTCTTGAATCTTGGTCCCCAGCTCCTTGGCCACTCTGACCATTTCTTCCATGTCCGAATCAATGCAGAACTCTAGAGGCGTGAATCGCACAGCGAATCTGAACTGATATGGATTCTCAAGTGCAAACTCTCTCAGCTGATGAACCACCTTCACCGGATCCAATGTCGTATGGCATGCTAGGAGTCCCGAAACGTTTGTGCGAGTGATTTTCAGACCCGGGTCTCCCAAAAGGTCGCCAA
>JAEORS010000201.1:0-4197 GCA_016840795.1 Candidatus Thorarchaeota archaeon
GAAGCCAGACGCTTGACCTCGTCACCCCTCCGACTGCCTTCACAGAGGTGGATTGTCTGAAGTTGTTCAGTTGCTCGTAGTTGCCTCTAACAGAGTATGCGATGTTCTCCAGTACAGCATGAATCAGATTCGCCGAATTGAGAGGAATGACCCCTGGCAGAGCAGGTTGTGGAAAATGCACCCTAGCAAAGGGAATGTCAGTCATTCGCTGAGTATCCATGACCCTTGGCCCGAGCGCGGCATAGGTTTCGTGACTACCTGGGGGGATCTCCTTCAATATCTCAGGCAGACTGCTGAAGGTTTCCTCTCGGCAACGTTCCGGGTTCTCTGCTCTGTCACACAGAAAGTCAATTACCCATTCTATGTAAGCTCCTGTCAGCATCGCATTGCTTTCGAGTGTCCACAGTTCAGGAATCATATGAGGAGCCGACCATATCTTCTGTCCACTTGAGCAGACTGGTTCTCGCACAACCATCATAACAGGCGTTGTACTGCCAGCAACGACAACAACCTCACCGGCTTCCGCTTGACACGTAAGCAATGCACAGTGAGTGTCAGCACCCCCTTGAACCACAGGAAGTCCTTCAGGCAGCTTGCATTCCTTGAACGCTGTTGATGAAACCTCGGCTACAACATAACCCGCACAGTGAATCTCGGGAAGGATGCTTCTCTCAATGCCGACCACAGACAGTATCTCATCACTCCACTTGCGAGTTCTGATGTTCAGAAGACCAGTAGCACTTGCCGAAGACGGCTCAGTGGAGAACTCTCCACTCAGCCTGTATGTGATCCAGTCACTGATGGGCAGAAGATGTGCCACAGCTTCACGAATTTCAGGCTCCTCTTCCTCAAACCATGCAAGTTTCGATGCTGCAAACATCATTGGGGGCCAGCAGCCTGTAATCTCCAAGAACTTCTCACCAAGAGCCTCCTCAATGATGTATTGTGTCATTGCGCCCCTTGCGTCACTGTTTGGCCCCCCGTGTAGCTCTTTTCCGTCAGCGTCAAGCAGCACAATTCCATGGCGCTGACTTGTGGTAGAAACAGCCTCCAGTTTCGAAGCAGGAATGCCCGCTTTCTTCAAGGCTTCTTTGGTCACTGTGCATATCAAGTCCCAGAACTCAGATGGTTGGAACTCCTTTGCTATCTCGAGATAGAGAGGGGTCTCGTAGCTCCAAGAACGTCTGCTTAGACCCAAGACCTCTCCATTCTTTCCAACTATCATGCACCGTACACCGCCAGTACCAGCATCAATAGAAGCAACGGCCAATTCAGCTCCCTCCGCCGTTCAGGACCTCTGGGTTGAGTATGTTCTTTGGCCTACCGCCTGAGAGAATTGCCTTGATATCTTCTGCAATCATCAGTGACTGTTTCTCAACTGTGTCAATAGTGTTGCCACCGATATGCGGTGTCACTGTGACATTATCCAATTCCAAGAATTCGTTGTCACAGTCGACAGGCTCCATTGAGAACACGTCGAGGCCAGCACCGGCAATAACACCTGTTTCAAGAGCCACCTTCAGGGCGGCTTCATCGGTTATCGATGCGCGTGCGGTGTTGATAAAGATGGCCGTCTTCTTCATCACGGCAAACTGTTCGGCCCCGAGCATTCCTATGGTCTCTTCCGTCTGTGGACAATGAATAGACACTATGTCGGACTCGCGCAGTAGTTCTTCGAGCTCAACAGCTCTGGCCCCGACCTCCTTTAGCCGCTCTGATGCCACGTAGGGATCTGTGACAAGAAGATTCACTCCAAATGCATTCAACCGCTTGGCTACCTCAATTCCAATCTGTCCGAGCCCAATGATTCCAACAGTCTTTCCTTGAAGCTCAAAGCCCGTCGTCATCTTGTACATCTTGCCAAAGTCTGAGAAGTCGTCAACCATGAAGTCATTCTTGAGAAGCCTCTCTGCTCTGATGATTCTTCTGGCCTGACTCAGAATCAGTGCAATCGTCAATTCGGCAACTGCAATAGTGTTCCTTCCAGGTGCGGCGAGAACAGGAATTCCCTTTGCTGTCGCCGCAGGAACTGAGATGTTGTTAGGGCTATTCCTTACCGAAGCAATGACCTTGAGGTTTGTTCCCCCAATGACTTCCTCTTTGACCTCATCACCCTCTACGACGACGATGTCATATCCTCCCTCGTTGATGACATTGAGAATCTTGCCACCAAGGTAGAGCTTGCCAGTTTCCAGCCAGCTCCGATGATCGACCTCAAGACCCGCCTCCTTCAATATCGTGAGTCCTGACTCGGAGAAGGGTGCGGTTATGAGGACCTTCATGTTCTGTCCACCTGGTTCCAATCGGTCTACGCATATGAAAGCTAGAGCATCAACTTCTGCAGCTTCAGCAAATCCGGCACCTCACCTTTCGTTTTCAGCTTGCCGGCCTGATAAGCTGCCATTGGACTCTCGCTCTTGTCCATGATTCTGAAGAAGACAGCTGAGTCCATTGTCACGGTCATCTCTGCATCCGTAGTTCCTTCTGTCACTTCTAGCAGTTCGGCGTCACCAATTCGCATGTAAATCTGCATGTCGATATCGGGGAACACAAATTGCAGAGTCTTGTTGAATTCCTTGAACCGGCGTTGAATCTTCGGATCATCAAATCGTTTGCCCAGTTCACGGATTTGAGCGATAATCTCGTCATTTGTCATGGTAGCACCTGCACTAGCTGGATTGTGGGATGCGATAAATCTTCTCTGCACGATATGGTTGTTTCTTGTGGGAATGTGAGTTTGCCGCGCAAACCAGTTTGACCCACAAAAAGAATCCACGTATTATATACATTCTACTCTTGTGTTTATACATGTCATCTACAATGTCTGAACACGCAATAAAGATAGAAAGCCTGACCAAGAGATTCGGGGACATCATGGCCGTCGATGACCTCAGCCTTGAGATTGGTTGGGGTGAGCTGTTCGGTCTTCTTGGCCCTAACGGCGCAGGGAAGACAACGGTGATCAATGTTCTGAGCACACTACTTGAGCCTACTGATGGAGTTGCAGCTGTTGCAGACAATGATGTGATCTTTGGCGCTGACGAGGTGCGAAGAATCATCGGAGTCTGTCCTCAGGAACCAGCATTCTATGAGCATCTCACTGGGAGGGAGAACATCGAACTCTTTGGAGACCTTCATGAAGTTCCCAAAGACTTGCTCAGAAACCGAGTCGAAACCATGCTCAGGAAGATTGGGATGGAGGATCATGCCGACCGCCGAGCTGGTCAATATAGCGGTGGAATGATTCGCCGCGTCAGTACGGTGATGGCTCTCATTAGTGATCCCAAAGTCGCCCTGCTTGATGAGCCAACGGTCGCTATGGATCCTGTTTCCAGGCGTGCAGTCTGGGACTTCATTCGTGAATTGAAGAACAACGGAATGGCCATAGTCCTTACGACACACTACATGGAAGAAGCCGAAGAACTCTGCGACAGGGTTGGAATCATCGACCAAGGCAAGTTGATAGCTTTGGGCAGTCCGAGTGAGCTAATGGAACAGCATGGTGCTAAGGACCTCGAAGAGGTGTTCATCAAACTCACTGGGAAGAAACTAAGGGAGGCGGTCTAGGTGGGCGTGCGGCGTACAACAAGCCTTGTGAAGAAGAACGTGAAGATGTTCACAAGACAGCCTGCGGTGGTCTTCTTACTCCTGCTTTTCCCGATAATCGTCACAGCGACCTTTGGTCTGGCCTTTGGAGGTATGGGTGAGGGAGGCGTGACCAATTTCGACGTAGGTCTTCTGAATCTAGATACAGCCTCGACCGATTCTCAGTGGGCCGACAACTTTGACGGGAACCTCACTGAGCTGGAAGGGATAACTGTGCTTTACTTTGACTCCAACGAATCAGGTCAGTCCGAGCTGCTCCAAGGGAATCTGGATGCATTCATCGTGGTTCCAGATGGATTTGGTGATAGCTGCGCCTCCTATTGGAACTCTCCATTAAATGCGAGTTCCTGGACCAACACAACAGTTGCGCTCTATGTAGACAGCGGGTCAATGATTGCAAGCAGCGCACTGCCACCGCTGGTACAGCAGGTCGTGCTAACTACAATGTTTGGAACCGGGGCGGCCACTCTTGACTTGCCAGTTGATATCGGAAGCCCTGCATTGGTCGAAGCCAGCACTCTTTCTCAATGGGACTTCATAGCCCCAGGGATATTCGCATTCGCTAGCATCTTCATGATAATGATCGTTGCA
>JAEORS010000202.1:0-4165 GCA_016840795.1 Candidatus Thorarchaeota archaeon
GTGTCAAGAGCCGCAGCGACAAGGAGGGCTGCCGTTCCGAGTTGGATGGCAGTTCGGACTCCCGGCAATGAGGGGCCGACGAATTGGGGCTCTAATGGTGGTCTGTCCTTGACTATGACGAACCCGCCGATGACATTCATCAGGGCATAGAAGATGAAGACTTGGCTCAGGCCAAAGGTGAAATACACAGTGAATCCCAAGAATGCGCCAATGACGTTCCCGCGGGCATTCACCGCCTCTCTGTGTCCAAATGCCTCAGCTCTGTTCTCACTGAGAACACGTTCTGATATCTCCGCGTCGCTCCCAACTCTATAGAATGCTGCTCCCATACCCCATACTAGGCTGTTCAGAATGAGGAGATTGACGTCAGACAACCATATTGACACAGTCATACCTAGGTATGCCGCCGCTCGGACTAGTGCTCCACCCAGAATGGTTTCTCTCCTACGACCTCTCTTGGCGACTCTTCCTGCCATTGGGGAGAAAATCGCAGTTCCTAAGGTAAGCATAGAGAAAACAAGGGCAACTTGTGTCGCTGAGGCCCCCATTGAACTATACGCAACAATGGGAATCAGAAAGCTAACCATGAAGAAGCCCAGGCTGCAGAGGAAGGTAGAGTTGTAGACTGACTTCAGACTTGCCCAATCACTAGCCGGCGTGCTTCCCATCGGACTCGAACGGGCTCAGTGGTTGTCCCTAAAAGCATTTGCGAGCACCCAAGCGATGACAGCATATATCACTGGGTTGGGTTCGCTTCCATCTTGCTGATTCAGATGATTAGTGAAGTCCTGACATTTCTGGATGAAAACGGTGAACGTGCCCTAGCTGACCTGAAGAAGATTGCAGGAATTCCATCAGTTGCCGCACAGAACGAGGGAATTTCCGAGTGTTCTGAAATGGTCTTTGGAATGCTGAGGGATATCAACCTTGAAGCACAGCTACATACGACTTCGGGCTCCCCCGTGGTGACTGGCCTATATGATGCCGGTGCAAGCCGAACTCTGATGTTCTACAATCACTACGATGTGCAGCCTGCGGAGCCCCTGGATCTCTGGGAGAGCCCTCCATTTAATCCTGAAGTACGCGGTGAACGTATCTTTGGAAGGGGTGTTGCAGACAATAAAGGTGACCTTATCTCGCGCATATGGGCCGTCAAGGCGTTTCTGGAAACCGAAACGGAGATTCCAGTGAACATCAAGTTCGTCGTTGAAGGAGAGGAGGAGATTGGAAGCGTCAATCTCCAAGATTTCACGAGCAAGAACCAAGAGTTTCTGAAGGCGGATGGTGGAATCTGGGAATTCGGAGGGTCGGACTATGATGGTGTGCAGCAGGCATGGCTTGGACTCAAGGGCATCTTCTATGTCCAACTTGAAGTTGAGAAACTCTCTCGTAACGTTCATTCAAGTATGGGGGGAGTTCTCCCTTCGGCACCACAGAGGCTTGTGGACGCGTTGAACTCGTTGAAGGATTCTGAAAACAGGATTCTCATCGAGGGGTTCTATGATGATGTGCAGCCATTGTCTGAAGCAGATTGGGAAGCGATTGACCAGATTGACCTTCACGAAGAGGATATGAAGAATGAGTTCGGAATAAGTGAATTCCAGAATGGTCTGTCTGGTCGAGACCTGAAAGCAGCTGTGTACGGTGCTCCCAGCAGCTCCATCTGTGGGCTCACTAGCGGCTATCAGGGAGCGGGATCAATGACAGTCCTTCCTGGGAAAGCCTCAGCCAAGGTGGACTTCCGGCTTGTTGAGAATATGGATCCTCTGGATATCGGAGATAAGCTTCGCCGACATCTGGATAACCGTGGTTTCACCGATGTAAAGATTGCTTGGTCTGAGGGCTATGCAGCCGCCAAGACTCCCATAGACCACCCCTTCCTTGATGTTGTAAGGAGGGCAAATGAGAAGATCTTTGGAGACCTCAGGGTGCATCCTACGAGTTCAGGCTCAGGACCCCTCTACCTCTTCAAAGATCATGTACCAATGGTCTCAATTGGAGTCGGTGATGTCGAATCAAGAGCTCATTCTCCCAACGAGAGCATCAAAGTGGAGAACTTCTTCAAGGGAATGAATCGAATAGCCTTGATAATAGATGAGATGAGCCGTTGGTAGTGTTCTCACAGGGAAGACTCGCTCAACGAGTTTCACGGAAGAGGAGGCTGTATCTGGACATCCTTCTCCCATTCCACCTCGAATGCGTATTCGATAGTTAGCTCCTTCTCCGCATCCAGTGTGACTTCCCACTCAAGCACTCCAAGCTCACTCTTCTTCGTAGGAATCTGCATTGGCTTCAGCTCCACCTGAATCTTCTCGGAGTTGCTATGAGGGATTCTATCGACTATTCGCATCTCAATGGGTTTCTTTGAGAAGCTCTTTATCTCCAACCGATATTCATACCCTCTTCTCCGCTTCCCTCTCGAGAGCCCAGCTCTCTCGGTGTCTTTGCTCGCTAGCTTCTTCTCTGCCTTGACATCATAGGCAGTTCTAGTGCCAAGCCTAAATGCTTCCCTGGGGGCAATCAGACCCACGTTCGTTTCTCCTAGGAAATCACCTGCTGCGTAAACCTTGACAGTTCCGGGCAGCATCACCGAATTGGCGTTGGTGATCTCGTCTTGGGCAACGACCTCAGGCATCGCGTATGCGTTCCAGTAGTGGAGCCTTCGAGATTCAAATGATTCCTCTGTAAGCGTTATGGGTTGAGGTTCGTCACCGGAAGATATAGAGATCTTTCCTGGAACCTCGAAGATCATTGTGCCGCTCAGTGTTTCCGAAGCGGTGGCATAGGTTTCCTCAATCTCTGGTTCAGGTTCGTATACCCTCACCTCTTCTTCCTTTACGAGATCGAGCCCTTCATCTTCATCGTAGTATTTGGCTGCCGCAGGGACACCTGTAGCGAAATCATCTATGCGGGCTCCGTATCCGATTGAGGTAGAGAGGGCGTCCACATAGAACGGAGTTGCCTTCACAGCCTCCACGCTCCGGGCAGATGCCGTTGACACAATCAGACTCACATCATTCCAGTCTTCCAGCGTCCGGTTGTACACCAATGCGATTCTCTTGAGGTCTGACGTATCGTCTCCAATATCCACATCATATGTGGGCGACCAGCCCGCCTCTCCAAGCTGGTAGGTGACCTCCAATTCGACGCTTGAGGCTTCCTTTACGTCAAGGGTCACCTGCACTTCCTTTGTTGGTATATTCCTTCTCTGCCCCTGGGCTCTACCAATATTGGTTTGAATCACCTGAATCTTGACATCGATTTGTTCCAGTTTGTGATTCAACTCTCTGAGATTCTTTCGAACATCATTCAGCATCTTCACCATAGTCTTGTCCATTCTGTCAAGACTCTCCATCGTGGATTCTCCTGCAGCATACCATTGCCCGAACTCTGTGGAGAATTGGTCGGCTATCGACATGAGGTGTCCAAGCCTTGACTGCTGTAGTTCTATATTGTCAGAGATGAGTTTGCGCTCCTTCTGAAGATCGTCAAGCTCCTTTCTTATTGAGGCAATGTCACCTTCTGGTTCGAAAACATCAGTTCTACTCTTGACGTCAATACCCTTCAACGCAGCGGCGCCACGCCCCTTTACTCGGAAGCTGTCGCTATGAGCGTAGTGGGAGATGCCCTTTACGAATACGACCTGCTCACCAGCTTTCAGGCGCTCTTTCTTTGATCGTGTGACCCTGGCACCATCCCGAAATACGGTGACATTGGTTATTCCTGCCTCCATCTCAGTTGTCATTCATGCACCTCCTTAGGGCAGTGGGGGGGTGACTACCATGTCCCGTTCCCACTCCACTGCAAACTCGTAGGTCATCTCCTTCTTCTGTTTTGGTTCAATCTCGAAGAACCACTCAATCACACCGAGCTCATGACGCTTCGCATTCAGTTTGTCCCAGTCAATCTTGACTTCGATGGATGTGTTAAGACTGTGGGGAATCCTATCAAATACCTGTATCTTGACCGGCTGTTTGGAGTAGCTCTCAATTTCAAGTCTATACTTGTACCCTCTCCTAAGTTTCGCCCTCGTGACACCCGCTTTCTCGACCTCACGTTCGACAAGACTCTTTGATGCCTTCACATCGTAGGCCACTCGAGTGCCGAGCTTGAACTTCTCCCTTGGACTGACTAGATCTATGGCTGACTCTCCTATGTAGTCACC
>JAEORS010000203.1:0-4149 GCA_016840795.1 Candidatus Thorarchaeota archaeon
CGTTGTCGTCCAGAGTTGCACAGGAGCAGGACCAGCGGAGGCGGAGCGATATACTACTGCCGACCGTGTAATCGAGCTACTGCTGATTCTTGACATCTTGAAGAATCCTATGGAAGTTGAGAAAGTAGGACATAAGGAGTACTCAGAAACTCCCGTTTCACAGCCTTCAAGGGTCGAGGTCATCCTGACCTTTCAACCGTTCGCGCTACAGGACAAGGTCTTCAAGACCGGTGAGGCCGTATCTGGAAGGTGGGCAACACGGAAGATTGCGGAGGGTTGCGAGAAGATCTGGGTCGTGAACCCTCATGCCCCAAGCAGCCTCCCATGGGTTCAGGATCTTATCGATAAGGGACTTTACGAGGAGATAGATGTCATACCGGACCTGATAGAGTTCGCGCACAAGCGATTTGGCTTCACAGACTGCCTAGTCGTAACGCCTGACGAAGGAGCACGAGAGAGATACAACATCGAAGGTTTTGGGAAGAGCCGCACAAACTCGTACTGCGTGGAGTTGCACGGCGAAGTGGATGTCAAAGACAGGGAAGTGATTGTCATAGACGACCTTACCAAGAGCGGCGGTACTCTGTTGAAGGCCGCTGAACGCCTTCAAGATCTAGGAGCAACCAAGGTTGGTATGGCCGTGGCGCACGTACTCCCCCTGATAGATAAGGGCGAAGAACTGCTTGAGGCACTTCTGGAGAAAAGTCAGAGGAAGATTGTGACCACAAATACGGTAAGAACGCGGGCCTTCTGTGATGAGGCACCAGAACTGACCTACAATATCGTGGATTCACTCGTCAAGATAATCTAGACAATAAGTCAGTTCAATCAACGAGGTCTTGGGCCTTCGGCCGTGCAGTCCATGACTTTGAACCGACTCGCTCAACGAATCCACGCTTTTCCAGGTCGCTTAGAGCCATAACAACATCGTTCTGGTTACACTCGACGTTCTTGCTCCTCAGTGTCCGAGTGATAGCGGATGCTCTATGAGTGTCCTCAAGAATAAGAGAGAGGATTCTTCGCTGAAGTTCTGTGGGTTCTTCGCTCATGGACGCCACTCTACCACGCCCTCCGCTTGAATCTTTTAAGGATATCTCTCAACTTCAGGATGACCCAGCGGAACGAAACGCTTTTCTTGTGCCTCCGCGGGGCGCCCCTAGGTTGGCATTGGGATGGAAGACAATCGCGAGTATCACATAGCCGTTGCACCAGGGGAGATGCCGGAACTAGTGTTGCTACCTGGAGACCCCGGCAGGTCACAACTCATAGCAGAGCAGTTCTTCGATGACCCAGTAGAAGTCGCGAAGAACAGAGAATACTGGAGCTACAGAGGGACCTACAAAGGAGTAGGGGTAGGAGTCTGTTCAACAGGAATTGGATGTCCGTCAGCGGCAATCGCCATTGAGGAACTTGTCAAAGTGGGATGCAGAGTCTTCGTCCGTGTGGGAACGGCCGGAGCAATAGACCCCAAACTTCGGGCGGGGGATATCGTGGTTTTCACTGGTGCTGTGAGAGACGATGGAACATCTAGACAATATGTTCCTCTAGAGTTTCCAGCTGTAGCAGACCCACACTTGGTGACAGCGCTTACTGAGGCCGCCGTTGCTGCAAAGGCGAACTATTACGTTGGTATAGGGCACAGTAAAGACTCGTTCTATAGTGAATTCCCTGAGATGACCGCGGATCCAGATTCAATGAGCCGGAAGTGGGAGGCCATGAGAAAGGCGGGCGTCTTGGCAACCGAGATGGAGGCCGCGGCTCTTTTTGTCATAGGACATTTGAGAGGAGTCCAAGTAGGTAGCATATGTGTGATTGTGGGAGAGAACATAGAGAAGGAGGAAAAGATTGTGGGCAAGCCTCCTCTAGACAATCTTGTCACTATAGCGCTCGATGCGATGATAGGACTAGGCAAGTAGGAAGACGTCCCGAGATTCGGTACAGAGCTTTCAGTACTAGATTCCACCGAACCATACGCGCTTCTGAACAGCCATATGCAGGTTCTCGGCTGTTGTCTTGTCCAATCCGGTTGAAAGCGCCAGCTGCTCAGCGCTTGTAGACACGATGTCAGTGATAGTGGAGTACCCAGCATTGCTCAATGCAGTAATTGTTGAGTCAGGCACGCCAAGCTCCAATAGAACAGCCCTCAACTCTTGCCGGGTTGCTTCGCTTGCCTCTGGAGGCTGTACCCCTGGAAGCTCGGCCTCTAGTGCATCTTCAGTGGATGGGGCTGCGGGTGCAGGCGTCGGAGAGGGTTTCGGGGTGGGTCTCACACCTCCTCCATATCTAGCGATGAATGACGGTCGAAGAATGACCAATCCGGTGAATATCATCGCAACCAGCAATGGCACAAACAAGATCGGGCTAATGTTCACACCTACGATAGTTCCATCTGGACCGGGAGCGGGTATCCCGTTCTGAATCCCCTCATCTATTATGGACCGCCACGAGTCGCCCGACATCTCGGTTCCCAGAAACAACCAAAGTGGTGAAAAGAGACCGAATCCTCCGGCCTCAAAAAGCACGAATTCCCTGAAGCTCTCTCGCCAACGGGTGTACACAGCAATGACAGGTACCATTGCAATGCCAAGACACACCAAGAACCAGATGATGTACATCCTCCAGATCGAGCCAAGGACAGCCTGATCAGTCACACCGATGCCGGCAACCTTGAAGAAAACGCTTCCCATGAAAATGATGCCCGGCAACAGCGCACCAATGGATACTCCAAGGCCGTATCTCAATCTCCAATCTCACCTCAGGTACACATCACATCGAGAAGATTGACTTAGGGTTCTTTTAGATGTTTTCAGGATATCCTTGGGGTAAGGTTGATGCAGCAATATTGCAGGTCCGTCATGCTTATGAACATGCACGAGGGTTTCTTGATTGTTGATGCATGTGAGACCGTTCATTGTAGTAGGGACACGACCCGAAATTATCAAGATGGCTCCAGTTGTCCATGAATGCGAGTCACGTGGTATTGACACTTTCCTCCTACATACAGGGCAACACTATTCCGAATCCATGAGTAGCTCAATCTTTAGCGACATGGCTCTCAGAGAACCGGACAAGAATCTGGACATAGGTTCGGGAACTCACGCAGAGCAGACAGCCAAGGCACTGATTGGCATTGAGAAGGAGATTCTTCACGAAAAACCCGAGATTGTCATTGTACAGGGAGACACAAATGCAGTCCTTTCCGCGTCTCTGGCCGCCGTGAAACTCAGAGTTCCTCTCGCTCATGTCGAGGCAGGTCTCAGAAGCTACGATTCGAGGATGCCTGAGGAACATAACAGGCGCCTTACTGACCATGCGGCAGATCTTCTCTTTGCTCCGACTGAAAAATCAGCGCAGATTCTAAGAAACGAGAATGTCAGAGGGAAGGTCTTCGTAACTGGAAATACTGTCATTGATGCTCTTGAAAGTAGGCTTCCAGCGGCCCTGCAGAGGCCTGACCCCACCAAAGGATTCGGAAATAAAGGGTTCGCCCTTCTGACCCTCCATCGATCAGAGAATGTGGACGACAAAGAAACGCTCAAGGGGCTTGTTGAGGGAATAGTATCTCTCAACATCGAAGTCCTCTTTTGTGCTCATCCGCGCACGGTGAAGCGACTTGAAGAATTCGATCTTATGAACAAGATTGAGGCGAGCTCAAGTCTTGTAAGAATCGTTGAGCCCCCATCCTATCTCGACTTTCTACAACTGATGCATAGATGCGATTTCGTGATGACGGACTCGGGGGGGATTCAAGAGGAGGTGACAGCACCTTCAATCAACAAGAGGGTGTTTGTCCTAAGAATATCAACAGAGAGACCTGAGGCAGTCGAATCAGGCCATGCTACTGTTGTGGGAGTAGATTCCACAGAGTTTCCAAAGACAATCCTGAAGGAAGTAGGGTATGGGTTGGAGGGGATACGGGACTGTCCGTTCGGAAAAGGAGATGCCTCGAAAGCGATTATTGACATTCTTCTTGAGGAGGTGTGAGTCGTGTTTCGTAGTGGTTCCGTCAGTCTTATCTTGAGATGACGTGAGCCCTCGGGTTATTGAAATGGAGGTGCAGCAATGCCGAAAATCTGTCTGACAAATGATGACGGTTCAGAGAGCACTGCTCTTATGACTCTGGCAGAAATCCTCTCACCCCATGCGGAG
>JAEORS010000204.1:0-4148 GCA_016840795.1 Candidatus Thorarchaeota archaeon
CCATTCAATTCGCACAGCGCTCGGAGCGAATCTCTCTGGAATCAACAGATACCGGCTCATCTAGATGAGTTGTCGATTGTTTCCTTTCCATCCGTTTTTAATGTGTCCCTCTGGCAAAAACCACTCTTCGTTTGACGAGGCTTTGTCTGGTCCCTAGAGTTAAAAGGAACATGCCTTCTCTCTGAGTGACCTGTCAGACCTGCATCCCGGGAGTGACAAAACCTGAGGCAAGAACAATGATCGACCTCACCATGAATGAAGAACAGCTGAAGCGCACCGTTCAACGCTGCAAAGAGAGAAACATTGTAATCCCTACCTTCGATCAGCTAAAGGAGCCTTCCAAGACTCCAGGAAGAATCAATGATGAGCTCAAGGAGATCGGGCTCTGGGATATAGTCCCTCAGAACCTGTTTCGAATCACTTGGAAGAATGAGCCCAAGGAGAAGGGGGGTCTCTTCAGGTCCTTAGCCAATTACATGGAGATCCCACCTGAGCTTTCAGGAGTTGAGGCTCGGATCATAGCGTTGGTAGGCAAATGGTTCCCGACGGGAGCGCATAAGGTTGGAGCCACATTCGGTTGTCTCGTACCTCCACTGGTGACCGGGCAGTTTGACCCGACTAAGCATAAGGCTGTATGGCCATCCACCGGAAACTACTGCCGCGGTGGTGCGTATGACGCGACTCTATTGGCTTGTGAGAGCGTAGCAATCCTCCCCGAAGAGATGTCCCAAGAAAGGTTTGACTGGCTTGCCACGGTTGCTGGCGAGATCATCAAGACGCCAGGCTCAGAGAGTAACGTCAAGGAGATCTATGACAAGTGCTGGGAGCTAAGACGAACGAGGGATGACATCTTCATCTTTAATCAGTTCTCTGAGTTTGGCAACAGTCTCTATCATTATGATGTGACCGGAAATGCAATGAAAGAAGTTCTTGAGAAGGAACTGGGTGGTGACAGGTATGCCGGTGTCTGTCTGACCACCGGTTCCGCAGGCACTATTGCATGCGGCGATTTCATGAAGCGAATCTGTCCAACATCAAAGATAGCGGCCGGGGAAGCAGTACAGTGTCCGACACTCTGGCTCAATGGCTACGGCGCACACAGGATTGAGGGAATCGGTGACAAGCATGTGCCATGGATTCACAATGTACGAAACACGGACATGATAATCGCGATAGACGATGAAGATACAATGAATCTTATGCGGCTCTTCAATGAGCCTGCAGGCAGAAGCTACTTGATTGAAGAGGCTGGTGTTTCGCCAGACTTGGTCAATAGGCTTGACCTATTGGGCATCTCTAGCATAGCAAACCTACTGATGTCGATTAAATTCGCCAAGTACTATGAATTGACCAAGGATGATGTCGTTCTCACAGTCTTTACTGACTCGATGGACATGTATCAGTCCCGCATTATCGAGGCAAGGACATCATTTGGAGAATACACAAAAGGGAAGGCCATAAAAGACTTCCATAGATACTTGATGGGTCAAAAGACGGATGCCATGATTGAACTGAATCACTACGACCGAAAGCGTATCCATCATCTCAAATACTTCACCTGGATTGAGCAGCAGGGATTCAATCTGGATGAGCTAAACGCGCAGTGGTATGACTACCCTGGCTACTGGGAGAGAGTCCATGAACTAGTACCGAAGATTGATTCTCTCATTACTGAGTTCAACGAGAAGGTTGGCCTTCTCTAGAAAAGTCATTCTAGTAAAGAATATCGCCTATCTTGAGTCTGTTCAGACCACAATTGCTGAAATACACATGACACCATGTGGTCAGCGGAGAAAGCCGCGCCGTTGCTGACTTGGCTCATTGCAGTTGGGAATCCAATGATGAACTCTTCCAGTTGACGGCGCTTTCTCAGTCCTTCCGGAGGCGAAAGATTGCCTCGAATCCGTGCAGTGGTTATACCGTTAATGGCACTCATTCTAGTCTGGATGCCGTTGGCCATTCCGATACTACATGGATGGAATCACATATGCTATCAGGGAGTCGGAAATGAAGGAAAGTCTCCGGTTCGGGATTACTTGGAGTCTGACACTGAAGCAGGCATTCTTAGTCCTGTGGTCGTAGAGCACATAGGTGAAGCATCCGGTCCTACTGAGTACCTGAACGCACGAACCGACACTGTATCTACCCCGGAATCTGAGGTATGGTTGCCCGCAGGAAGCCCTGGTAACACTCGATCTGCAGACTGCTCTGGAGGCTACTTCTTGGTCGGTGCAGGTGGCTCGGCGGACTTTGGTTCATCAGAGGGAACAATCTCCATGTGGATCAAGTGGGATGGCACTGCACCGAATGGAAGGTTCTGGGGACAGCACTATGATTTCGAAACGCGATGGGCGAGCGGTCGTATTGTGCTAGACTGGGGCGAGGACACAACTCTCCAAGGTTCAAAGAGTGACTGGGAGCCTGACCATTGGTACTTTATTGCAATCACGTGGGATGAAAACTCGGATAGTATTGAGGTCTTTTGGGGTGACGAGATCACAGAGCCCATCGAAGAAGCGTCAACAAGCACTTGGACCGACTCCATCGTAGGCTTGCACTCTGAGAACAACATAATGAACTCAGCAGGAAGGACTACTCAAGTTGAGGGGCATGTAGATGATTTCAGATATTACGATATACAGAGAGGTCGAAATGATCTGACAAGTGACTACAGAGAGAAGCTAACAGGAACAGAACCTCATCTGACGCACTATTATGAGTTTGAAGATGATCTATCGGACTCCGCCGGTAGTACCCACTTGACTCCACAGGGAGTCTACTCTTACAGCAGAGACGTCCCGGCTGCAGAGAACGGATGGATTGCTGAACAGATTGCCGTTAGTGTCACAGACTTGAAGCGGCTAGTTGTCCTTAACGGGACATTCGAGAATGGGAATCCTGGTGTCAATGTAGACTGGAGTGGGGATGGAACGTACTACGCATCCGGATGGCTTGCGCGTCGAGAGTATACGGAATGGAGAGGATACCAACGGGCTGCATATGTCAGCACTGACCCGGAATATGTTGTCCTGCAGAATGAAGGGTACGCAGTATCGACACCTGAAGGATACCGACACTACAATGACACCATAATCTACTGGTACCAAGACGTACAGAACAATGGTTCTACGGAGGATTTTGTGTTCAGCCTGAAATACTACTATCAGCATGGGCCCATCGGCACCAACTATAGTAACGTCTTTGAGTTCGGGCTCGAGATTCTCAATGGATCCTCCGTCTTATGGAGTTGGTCGATAGATCCTGTGAACATGACACAGAGAGGGATTTGGTACAGCGCAGGACCTATTGCATTGAGTATTCCTGGAGCTCCTGCAACTTTCCAGGCAAGACTAAGCTTGGAAGTCCACATGAACTCTAGCTATGTTGAGATTCCCATAACAGACCCCGACCTCGACGGAGATAATGCAAACGGTCAGTTCGTAACTCTCTTTGTGGATGATGTTTCTCTCACCGCTGCAGAGCCACCAAGATGTGAAAGCGTCAGTCTCTCTGTCAACTCTGACGAAACTGGTCCAGCCCAGATTACAGAAGACTCAGGCATAGGCTATGCTTTGCTGAACTACTCCTACTGGCGAAGAGCCTCTATAGCCATTAGTTTTGGGGCCAACACTACGGTTTCATTTGAGTATTCTGCCAGGGTCAGTAGGATGTCTAGATTGTACAACTCTTCATTCTCCACAAGCTTGGACTCATTGGGAGTTGCATATCTCATTGAACTTGATCAAAGTTCGAACCTATCTCTCTTCACCTATATCCAATCATATCCCGAAGCAAAGAATCTTGGCTTCATCATCCATCATCCTTCAGATTGGGAGAATGCTTCAATCAAAGACCCGTTTGGAGCCGAGGTTACTGGCCAGTCGATAGTAGGTTTAGGCTCTATTGAGATTCCTATGGGCGCAGTCGACTCTGTCGGTTGGTGGACCGTGGAAATGAACGGACCCAACTACGCCAGGACCATCACAACCCAAGTATACGGCGTCGGTTCCTGGGAGGACAACTATGTCTTCTGGAGCGGGAACAGGATAAGGTGCAAAGTCACAGTTGGCACTCAGACTGTATCCCCATCTTCAGTTTCGGATCTAGAAGTGGAATGGTATGGCCCATCTGACAATCTTTGGGCTAGT
>JAEORS010000205.1:0-4128 GCA_016840795.1 Candidatus Thorarchaeota archaeon
TGGTCATTACATTCACCCTACAATCGATGCGGGTCTGCAACTCACATATAAAGTAAGGGATGCCGAGGATTTGCGTTCTTGTGTATGGAGAACATAAGTGTTCAAGCCGAATCCCAGGGAGCGGTTGGCTCTTGGTCCATCAGAGGCGCAAGGAGCAAGGCTACAACAGCAACTATCGGCAGAGGTGTGAAGATTGTTGGTGGACCTCCCGCCGCCAAGAAGAGGACAATCATGTGGTATCCGAGCTGCATGGCTAGGAAAATGACCACCATTATGACATAGCCCTTCTTCGAGATGTCCCTTCGAGCTGCGGCGAAATAGGCAATGAGCGCTATCAGAATACCAAGCCCCCACAGAGGGGAGTAGTCCATGGTCATGCCAAATGGGAACTCCAGCGCGAATTGCGCTCCTGAATGTGAGACCAGGGCCCAGATAGGAGCAACAATGCGGAGGCTTGAACCACCCATCAGATTCTGTTCGATTATGTAGTACGGCGTCAAGAGTGTGACGAGAAACAGGAGCGTCGCAAGCCTTGTCGGTGAGCTCGAACTCATCTTCCTAACCCTGCGGAATGCAGCGCTAAGCGTGATAATAAGATTGACGTTTCAGTATTCCCTTTTACAGATGGGTTTATGGCAAGTTGTGTTCTGTTACCTCGCATGACAGAATACATCCTTGCAATAACAACATGTCCTCCAAAGGAAGCAGAATCTCTAGCAAGGAAACTCGTAGAAACGAAAGCGTGCGCTTGTGTCAATATAGTGGAGAAAGTGAGGAGTATCTATTGGTGGAAAGACAAGCTAGAAGACGAACAGGAGTCCATCTTGCTAGTCAAGACTGAGAAGGGCAATCGAGAGAGGATCTGGAAAGTTATGGAGAAGAATCACTCTTACGACGTGCCTGAATTCATCGTCATGCCGATAGTTAATGGGTCTCCGGACTATCTTCGTTGGATATCCGGAAGCATCTTGACCGAGTAGCCCTAAGCGAAATCCGCTCGTCTTGCAGCGTACTTCAGTGATTCGTTGAAGTACTCACCGACAACCTTCGCGATAGCGGGTCCAACAATGTAGTTGATTTCGCCTGGCATCAGCTTTTTCAGCATCGTCTTGGGAGTAAGCTTGCCAATTCTCTTCAGCTTGCTAATCTCTCGGTCCACAATTGAACGAGCCTCTTTGAAGCTCATCGGCTCAGCCGTTTGACCGATGAGGCCACGTTTAATGTCGGTTATTGCGCCCGCGACGAATACCGCAAGGTTCTCCATGTCGTTCCCAGGGACCATTTCACTTCGCCCGTGTGTTGGGCATTTCCCGTCAGTCGGTGCCTCGGCACAGATTGAGCACACCTTGCGACCCCTATTCGTCTTGACGTAGTATGCCAGAAGATTGGCACACTTGGTATCATCATTCATGGTCCATTCTAGTCCCTTTGGACCGACTCGACCTATTGACCTGAACACCGTCTGGCTCTTGGTGTGAATCCAAGATAATACGTCGAGAGAACTCCTCTTGCTCTCTGCAATTCGTTGTTCCTCAATCTTCGCCTCTACTGCAAGTTCTTCTTTGGCCAACTTCTTGTGGCGCTCGGTTCTGAGGAATCGATGCATTATGTCGTACGCGATGGCATAGTTATCGAACTCAAGCGCGTCCATCACAAGTGGAGTATCAACTACACCCTCGAACACTGGGCTGGGAGTGGCATCCAGCTCCTTCTTTGCTGCAGTCATGTCTTGGTCTGACAAGCGAGCGTGTATCCATGAGCAGATGTCAGGTGCCCCCAAGTCAGGATAGACTGTCTTTAGTTCGTATATCCTCTCAGAGGCAAGGTCAATCAGTATCTCTTCGCGAAGTACTTGGAGGTCGGTTTCGGTACCTTCATAGATGCTCTTCAACAGAGCTTTGATTCGCAGGAGGTCTTGCCTGGAGCGGACGTAGGTTTCTACTACTCTTGCTAGGTTCGTCATTACACTTGACATGAAATGCCAGGCAAGGTCGAGCTTGACAGACGCTATTGTTTCCTCATGACGACGATGCTGCAACATAGAAGACGAAGAGGTGACTCCTATGGAGCTTAATGCACCTTGGTTGACCTTCGCTCTTGCCTCGAGAAGCCTCTTGACGTCTTCAGGTGACGGGACTCGCATTCTCTGTTCAAGGGCTTCCAATACTTGAAGCTCAAAGCCCAAGAGACTATCTCTATCCTTTGTGAGCGTCTGAATAGTGAACTTATCGAGTTCCGAAGCCCTGAGTCCCTTGGAGCGCAACATCCCCTTGACCGGCTTCTCAAGAGTGTTCTCAAGACGGTCTATAGCCTTTATAGAACGCTCAAGGTACTCCATCTCTACTTCATCGATTTCAGACTCTGGAGCCGCTTCCTCAGTAGGTTCCTTAGTTGTGAGAAGACCTTTCACTATATCCTCCGGATCTGTCAGTCCCTTTCGTCTGAATGCCGATTCAATGTCCTCCACTGGAATCTGCACTAGTTCCGAGATTATTCCGAAAGCAGAATCCGGCATCGCCTGAATTGCTGACGCCACGTTCTGAGAGGCCGCACTCACAATGACGTTCTCTAACTCATCTAGTGTTGTTGGACGGTCCAGAATCGACCTTAAGGCCCCTAGCATGTTGAGGCGAATCTCATAGGATTTCTTGATAATGGCAAGTTCTTTGGGTCCTTTGCAGAATCGCTTCGCAACGTCAGAGGCTATTTGGGTCATGGTTGCGGGAAAGACCATAGATTCGGAGAGGTGTGCAGAAGTGTATTGGGGTGCGCCCCAAATGCGCTTTAGACCCTCCTTCAAGACTGATATCTCGATTACCTCTGAATCGTGCTCCCGTAGAACCTCATCTCTAAGGGAGAGGGCAGTCTCTTTGAGCCCTGATGCCTTACTGTACAATTCATGCCGCAGCGTGGAGTCAAGGGCTGATATTCGGTTGAGAAAGTCGACGTCGTGGTTTGTTGAGGAGTCTTTGGGAATCATGGCAAGATACTCACGAACTAACTCCTCGGAGCTACTGATAGTTTCGGGTTTTGATGGATTAAGAGTCCCAAGTTCATCACAGAATCTGACAACAAACTCGGAAACGACTCTCTCTGTGAAGACCTCGTCTTGGAATCGCCTGCCCAGCAGGTGAATGATTTCATGCTCAAGTTGAACTCTATCCTCTTCGCCCTTCTTTTCCTGTTCTTCTATGGCTAAGCCCTTTGCTTCCTCCAGGGTGTGTAACCTAACTCCCAGATAGCTCTGAAGATAGAATGATGCAAAGGCGGCCAAGAGTTCCCCAGCTGGCCGTTCATCAGGCGAAATCCGCGCGAATAACTGACGGTCTCTGGTGCTTCTAAGGTGAGTTGCCAGTGCTTCGCGCAGAATGAGCTCTTTACCTGCCTCGGACATCTGACGGGTCTTCATGACCCAAGTGCTGGACATCTCACCGACCACCTCCTTCTCTCAGGTAGTTGTCACCTATCGTCACGCTGAGTTCATTCCCAGTTTGCTCGTAGGTAACGAGGTAAATCAACTCTGGTTTCTTGGGGTTTCGGAGGAATGCCCTGGTAGGTCGAGGTATGAGCCGACCAAGTCCTCGAATTCGAGTATTCCTAAGATACTCAAGTAGTTCCTCTCCAAGTTCTAGTATGATGTCACCGGACGCGGCGGAGGCATCAGATTGCATCTTCTGAAGCCGCTCAGCAAAGACAGCTTCCATGCGCTCCTCAGCCTCATCCATACTCTGGAGCTTCTCGGTGAGAAGGTTTCGAAGTTCGATGTAGTGAAACATGTCCGGCGGAGGGACTGGCTTCAGGGGGAGGGGTTTCTCTTCCTGGTGCGGATATTGATTGTTGATCTCTACAAATCTGACATCGAGTGACTTTGGTCGCTGAGGTTGAGTTATAACCGGTGGAGTCGCTTCCTCAGGAAGCATTCTTGCAGCCTCGGCTTCCTGACGATACTTCTCCATGTCAGATTCATACTTGGCCGTCTCCTCCTGGTACTGAGCCTCTGCCTGAGCAGTCAATTCCTCCCTCTTCCTGTTGTTCTCACGAATCGGTTCATTCTCCGCCTCAAGCCTGCGGCAAGTATCCTCCCACTCTTCGACAATCATCTCGTAGGCACGTTCTCTAAGATTAGCC
>JAEORS010000206.1:0-4119 GCA_016840795.1 Candidatus Thorarchaeota archaeon
AATACAGATCTTCCCAGCCTTCCTGTCTCTAAGTAGCTCTCCATTTGTGCCTGCGGTCACTAGATAGTGGCCTCCAGAAGTCCCCATTGGACAAGGTCTGTGTCGAGCCTTCTTGTCCATCGACAGAGCCCTGAGCCTTCCCACCTCTATAACATCCGTGATGACGTCTTCGATACTCGGGGGCACTACGTCCCGTTTCTTCAGTTCTTCCTCACGGACTTTCTTCTCGACCATCAGTATTATGCTCATGTCCTGGGTCTTCAGTCCGTCCTTTCTCTTGTATCCAGTCATCACCCCTACTACATTGGCCATCCTTAGTAGTGACCATTCGTGTGCGCGTTTGATTCCCTGTATGTCCATCCTATTGGGCCTCCTGAAGCTCTCTCTGGTCTTCATAGTCTAACTTCGATGAAACTCTCTCATCTCCGGTCATCGGCCAATCTAGCAAACTATCCCGTCAGAGGTTGTGAAGCAAGAGGTGACTAATCAGTCTATCCGTCAGGAGGAGGTATGGACCTGTTCGCAAGTGCTCTGAGGCCGTCTGATGGACCTCTCCGCTCTCATTAATAAGAGCCCGCAGACAGAGTAGTCTTAGTGTTGCGAGGGAGAGAGAAGACAGCAGCACGACATTGACTTCCAACTCTAGACTAGCATGAGAAGACGTCGACCGCGTTCGTCGCAGCGGAGGAGAGATTCTTACATGTGCAAGACGGACGGATTCGTTTGGATTGCTGTTTCACTGATGCTAATCTTGACTCTAGGGGGCATGGCGCAAGCCATTGACTTCAGTGTTGGTAGTCTAGAGTCAGCCGGCTTGATTCTTGAACCTGAAGGAGGAGTGGTGGAGTCGGCAGGCACGCCGCATGGTCCAATTGTCATCGATGGAGATGCCAACTTCACGGCAACGGCTCTGGCTGAGGGGTGGGCTGGCAATGGCACTTCTGAGGACCCCTACATAATCGAAGGTCTGAGCATAGACCTAGGCGGCACAATCGGAAGCTGTATCGAGATTCGCAATACTCTGCTCCATTTCATTGTCCGTGACTGCCATCTCACAGGAGCTCGCGGGAGCGAGGGGGCAGGCATCAGTTTACGTAGTGTCACCAATGGTAAGCTTGTCCATAACAATTGCAGCGACAACATGAACGGGATCTACCTGAGAATGGGAGCTGACAACAACACAGTCAGTAACAACACTTGCACTTCCAATATAGACTCTGGTGTCTTCCTAGAAGGGGCGAATTACAACACGTTGTTCCAGAACAACGTTACTGGTTCCGATTACGGTCTAATACTCAATATCGCACACTACAACACGATGGTCGAGAATGTCTTCAACGAGAGTGATACTTGTGTTTTGATGGTGGATGCCAGCTACAACACATTTGCCCATAACATGATTGCTCGGTGCGCATGGGAGGCCATCCAGCTAATCTCCGAACCGGTCTACAACTTGTTTACTAACAACACAATCGCCGATAATGAATATGGAATGTATCTTGATAGAGCAGCAAACAATAGCGTGATTTGGAACATCTTCCTGAACAACTGGGGCAGCGTAACGATAGGAGAGCTTGCGGCTGGAAATACCTTCGACTGCAACTTCTGGTCAGACTATACTGGCGCTGACGCAGATGGTGATGGTGTAGGTGATACACCCTACATTTACTTTGGACCCTTGGATCTTCATCCTCTGATGTACTTGCCAACACCACCGATTTGGGTTGAACCGCCTATTGGCCAGAATGTCGAGTTCGGATCCTACTTCTTCCGTTATGACTTGAATGTCACATCACATGCACCTCTCAATTGGTGGGTGAATGACACTGTTTTGTTCACCGTTGATACCACAGGAGTGGTTACGTCAACGGCCTATCTGCCCATTGGTATCTACGGGTTGAAGGTGGTGGTCACAAACATCTACCTGAGTGAGCTTGCGGCTGATTTCTATGTGTGGGTGAGAGACACCATTCCGCCAGCTTGGATGATCGCCCCTACGGACCAGACCTTGAAGTACGGCGAGAGTATTGAATACCAAGTTGCCGTGATTGACCTCTCGGGCATCAAGCGCTGGGAACTCAGTGACACAGTCCATTTCACTCTCACGGCGAGCGACTACTCTGTGGGAAGCACCGCCCGTATAACCAACGTTACGGCCCTTTAACCCGGTGTGCATTATCTGCAGATCACTGCGTACGACCCATATGACAACTTTTGCACGGCCATAATGACTGTGAGAGTCCTTGAAGAAACCGATACTACAACCACATCTACCACGATCACAAGCACTGATTTAGATGCCATCGACCCCGCAATGATATTTGTAATTGGAACGGGGGTAGGAGGAGTGGCAGTCATCGTGATTGTCCTAGCTGTTCTCAGACGACAGGCAGATGAATGATAGGAAAACGCGCTAGTGCTGGACGGGGTTCCACAGAACCGAGCTCTAAGGGTTCATAGACCATGGAAGATCGGCCTACCATTCTATTCTATTGTCTTTGTGACTTGAATAGCAGGTTTCGCAGACGTGAAGTGGAAACCTAGGTTTCGTGCACTGCAGACCGTACGATTGAACTCCATCATCGCTGACCTGCAGCTGCTTCCCACACAGATTGCATTTGTAGAAGGCTTCAATCTTGAACTTGATTTCTTGGGATGGGCAACCATACACCCGCACATTACGCTCCGGGCTTCCCAACTCTCTCATATCGCCAAAGATTCGCATTGAGTGTAGAATAGGATACATTCCAACAAGACTCTCTGTGCAGAAACCCTCTGGAGACCTCCAACTGAACTCAAATGACTGTCCAACTTCGTGACCAGCACGGCAAGTACCATCAGCTATGACTGTGACTGTATAACTGACTGGTTCCTCCCACTTGTCGCGAAGCCTCAGAAGCGACTTCTTTCCCGACCGTTTCCCTGTGGGCAATACTAACACTCGTGAGTAACATGACGCGGTCCATAATATTCGCTTCCATCTGAGTGCTTGAAGGGCCTGGAAGGCCTGAGCAGTAGGAAAGCATCTGCGTTTGACACGAAGTTCAAGAGCAGGTTGGCTGGATCCGCCGGCGGTAAGATTGAGAAGAAACTCAAGGGCCTTGGCTTTGTCATTATAGAGCCGGCCGGGTCAGCCATTGTGTTAGGCAACGAGGGTCCACTCGAAGGGAGTGCCGAAGGGACATTCAAGCAAATAGGTGAAAGACTCGCTAGTACGATGTAGTTTCTCTCTAAGGAATCAAAGCAGATTCAGTCTTCAGCAGGGGGAAGATTGTAGGCCCGGACTATCTCCCTATACCAGAGATATTGAGAGACAACGGTGGTAGGCAAGGGAATCAGGATGCCTACTGAGTAATAGAGGACCATGACGACTGAGAATAGTGGGACCAACAACGGTGAAACAAGAACAAGATACCTCAATCTAGAAACCGTGTGAGCTAGGTGGTCGCTGGGTTTTCTATAGGCTATGAGCGCAGCAAAAACTACGAGGACGGGCGTGGAAACAAGAGCAGTTGCGGCCCACCAGTTTGTCCACCAGTTTGTGTGAGAATACCACACGAATGTGTTTGTACCAAGAGAAACACTCCAACCTGGTGCAATGAGAATCAGGTCAGCGACAGGAGTTGGGACATTGTATGTATAGCTCATAATGCAAAATGGAAAGAGAAACAGGATCACACATTGAGTCCATGGGCTTAAGAAGATTCGAAGGACTATGCCTTGTGGGGCCTGTGTTCTCGGACGTTCCCCAGACAGCCCGATCTTGTATCCAGCTATTACAATGATAATTGACAAGACTATGATTAATGACGCAAGCAGGATAAGCGCTTCTAGAGACGAGCCTTCTATTTGCACTCCAGACCACCGCATTGTTTCTCTTGTTTCGCTCCTTATTCTCTCTTTTGAAATCGACAGAGAAGTACCTCTACAGAATGGCGAACAAGGCCGCTTCTGCCCTTGACTTGCCGATTATGCAGACTGCACGGTATACGGGCTATCAGACACAAGTCTGATAAGCTCTCAAGAGAGAGGGGTCATGGAGGAAACCTTGTCGCGTTCGGAACTCCTATCCTCGAAATCACTTCTGATCTTCGCAGTCTTTGTGGGAATCGTGTTCAT
>JAEORS010000207.1:0-4076 GCA_016840795.1 Candidatus Thorarchaeota archaeon
TGCTTGTTGTCCTAGGGTGCCATCAACAACAAGAACTATCTCCTGAGGCTTGACAGCTTTTGAGATATCACGCATCTCCTTAATCAGACCGGTTTCCTCGCGGTGCCTTCCAGAGGTGTCCAGAAGGATGAGTTCAACACCTCTCTTCCTCATTTCGTCATAACCCTTCTTCGCGAGCTTGACGGCATCTTTCTCCTCTTCATCTCCCCAGAAGGGCACATTGGAGCGCTCGGCAAGTTGTTTCAGTTGGCTATAGGCGCCAGGTCGGAAATTGTCAGCGCAAATCACACCAGTCTTAATTCCCCTCTTCTGGAAGTATCGAGCAAGTTTGCCAACGGTGGTCGTCTTTCCTGAACCCTGTATCCCGACCATCATGACCAGATTCGGTTTTCCGGGATTGATAGTCAATGGAACGGTCTTCTCTCCCAGATAGAATGCAAGTGTGTCCCACACCACCTTGACGATGTGTTCGCGGCGAGATATCCCTCTTGGGAGGGACTCATCAAGTGCTTGCTCCTCAACTCTCTTTGTTATAGCCATTACAAGTGTGACATCAACGTCAGCAACGAGAAGTGCACGTTGAATGTCTTTGGCAAGCTCCTTTACAAGCTCCTCATCTATGATGCTGGCACCAAACAGTTTCTTCAGTGCTGAGTTCAGTGCCTTTCCAAGACCTTCTAGGACCAAAGCGACTCACCGTGTTACCGAAAAGCAGTCCCGTCGTTCCGTCTTGTCCATATCAACCTTCGCAAAACCCATATCTCACAATTTTGAGTGAACTGTAAGAAACTCCTGTGTTCCACCCTTCTCACGACCGCTGTCACCAGCATCCGAAAGACCGGAGTCCTTCAGAGTGTTGTGAGCTTTGCCCTTCTTCACTGGAACATCGTTCCTCCGATGGGACCCGGTTTCTGTCCGCTGCATTGACTCACACTCACCAGACCGTGTGAATGCAGACGGTTTTTCCACAGCACTTACCATGGCAGGGTCTTTGCCTTGAATAAAGAAGATCAGATGTATCTCATCCATCTAGTAGGAGGAGATGATGACATCCTAGAGAAATTGGAATATGAAACGACTGATGAGGTGATTGGTCTTCTGAGAAATCCATTCACACAAGGTGAGTATTATCAGTCAGCTGAGGGTGGTCTGTACACGTGGGAACCGAGGACTGACATATCATACGAGCAGATTGACACTGAAAATGGTCCACTAAGTCTGACCTTCCTTCGACCGCGTGTTGAGAATGTGAGATTCCTCAATGGAACATATGTCCTTCCAAAGACTGCAAAGGAGGTCCTCGCGACCAACCTAGGTGAGGAGATCCCCATAGTGGCATCACCTGATTTGGACAGGTACAAGAAGGAGTGGAAACGGTGTTGGAATGTATGGTTTGCGAAATCAGACCTGGGAGTGGGACTACGGTCTATGGAGTATGAATACTGTACAATCTATGACATCGCACTACTCTTTGAATGTAGGCAGATAATTGATACTGATACAGGACTTCGACATCCAACCCAGGTGGCAATCAACAAACTGGACGAGGTTGACCTTCCGGAGGAACTGACACGTCGTGGTCGAATGAGAGAGTGTTTTCTTCGCAAATGAGATTTTGGTTCAACCTTCGCTTTCAACGTTGGCGCTCAAACGCATAGAAAGAGAGGAAGGGATAAAACGAACAGGTTATTCTCTACTCTCCCAGTGGACAGAGATGAGTGATAGGAAGAAGGTCGAAGGCATTCGAGTTGTCAAAATATCTGATGGAACTGTGATTGATCACATCACAGCAGGTCACGCTCTACAAGTATTGCAGATTCTTGGAATAACTGGGAAAGAGGACTACGTTGTTACTCTGGCAATGAACATCAGTAGCTCCAAGACCGGGCGTAAGGACATTGTAAAGCTGGAACATAGATTCCTTGAGGGTCATGAAGTAGCTCGCGTTGCTCTAGTAGCCCCGGATGCAACTCTGAATCTCATAGAGAATGGCAAAGTAACACGGAAGACACGTATCCAATTGCCAGATATGATAGAGGATGTGATCACCTGTCCGAACCAGCGCTGTGTGACAAACAAGGAAAGAGAACCAGTCACACCTAAGTTTCAAGTCGTGGCCAAGGATCCAATATCTCTCAAATGCCACTATTGCTGGACAATGGTTGATGAAACCGACATCGTTGCTCAGTTTACACAAACAAAATGATACATTGTTAGCCACGATGTCGAATGAAAACCTTAATTATCCCGACATTTGTTGCAGCCCCTCAGCAGAATACTGCTTCAACCCCGAAACAACGAAAACGGCGCGGAGCAACGAATGGTCGGCAGCAAGATTGTAGTGATCGGAGACAGGGACACAGTCACTGGTTTTCAGATGGTTGGAGCCAATGAATGTGCCATTCCTACTACTCCCGAAGAAACACGAAATGCGCTGACCAGGTACTTCAGAGACCCAGATACTGGGCTGATAGTCATAACAGAACCTCTCGCCAAACCTATAGAGGCTACTCTGATGGAGCTCTCCGAGGCACCCGTCCCGGTCATACTGTTGATTCCCGACAGACGGGGGTCCACTGGTGCATATGAGGACGTCCTACGTGAATTGATTCGGAGGGCCGTTGGCATCGAGATTAATGTCTAACTTTACAATGATGGAGCGAATGAAGATGAGCCATGACATTGGTAGAATTGAGAGCATTGCTGGACCCGTCGTGAGATGTGTGGGACTCCCCTCAGTACGTATGTACGAAGTCGTACGTGTGGGCGAGCAACAGCTCATCGGAGAGGTCATCGAAGTTGGTGAAGGTACTTGCACTGTACAGGTCTACGAAGAAACATCCGGGGTAGCGCCTGGAGAACCGGTCGAGTCCACTGGTGACTCTCTTTCAGTGGAGTTAGGGCCTGGTCTTCTAGGCTCCATTTATGATGGTATTCAGCGTCCTCTTCCAGAGCTCCGCGAAATGTCAGGCGACTTCATCTCCAGAGGTCTGACAGTAGAGGGAATCGATAAAGAGAAGAAGTGGGAATTCAAGCCATTAGTCAAGATTGGCGATAAGGTTGAACCCGGTGACGTTATCGGAGAGGTCCCTGAAACACAGATCATCACATCAAAGATTCTAGTTCCTCTAGGTGCGGGAGGAGAAGTTGTCGAGATAGTATCACCTGGCGAGTACACAGTTGTAGAAACAATCTGTAAAGTGAAGGACAGTCATGGTAACGTCCATGATGTTGTAATGCTACAACGGACTCCTGTACGGATTGGACGCCCGTTCAAGGGCCGTGTCCCCATGGACACGCCTCTAATCACTGGACAGAGAGTCATTGACACGTTTATGCCTCAGGCAAAAGGCGGAACTGGAGCTATCCCCGGAGGCTTCGGAACAGGCAAGACGGTGACACTCCACCAGTTCGCAAAGTGGGCTGATGCACAGGTAGTCGTGTACGTTGGTTGTGGAGAGCGTGGGAACGAGATGACAGAGGCTCTTGAAGAGTGGCCTCATCTAAAGGACCCGCAGAGTGGCCGACCTCTAATGGAACGCACAGTACTGATTGCCAACACATCAAACATGCCAGTGGCTGCACGTGAAGCCTCTATTTATGTTGCAGTCACATTGGCCGAGTACTTCAGAGACCAAGGTTATGATGTAGCTCTAATGGCAGACTCCACATCACGTTGGGCAGAGGCTCTTCGTGAGATATCTGGCCGGCTTGGTCAGCTGCCATCAGAAGAAGGCTACCCCGCATATTTGGGGTCTCGACTTGCTCAGTTCTACGAACGAGGCGGACGCGTGAAAGCGTTGGGCTCCGGAAACCGCCTAGGCTCAATCACCATCTGTGGTGCAGTTTCACCGCCTGGAGGTGACTTCTCGGAGCCGGTGACCCAAGCAACTTTGAGGATTGTGAAAGTGTTTTGGGCTCTCGATAAAGACCTGGCTGCACGTAGGTTCTTCCCAGCTATCAACTCCTTGACTAGCTATTCGCTATATCAAAATACACTCGAGGAATGGCACAAGGAGAATCTTGGAGCTGATTGGCCTGAACTTGTGACTGAGGCAATGGCCCTATTGCAGAAA
>JAEORS010000208.1:0-4076 GCA_016840795.1 Candidatus Thorarchaeota archaeon
ATCCTACTGGCTGACTGGTCCGCCGGTTCTCTACTCCTGGGAGCGTGAGGGCTCAATCCTGTTCTCTGACACTGGAACTGAGATCAATTTGCCCTGGGTCTCCAACTTCACCTTCAAGGCCGAGCGTGACCCTTATACAAATGACACGAGAATCATGGCAACCATAGATGGAGAGATTAGGGCGACTCTAAGGGATGCAGAGCTCTGTTTTGAGATGGACTCCCTATATCTTAGGCCTTACTCCCATTACTCGATCAAAGATACCAAACAAGTAATCCTGATATCGGAAGACTCGGCGGTGGCTTGGAACCGGACGGGCTACCTCGCGTCCAGCCCTTGGGGGTTCTCCTTCCGCTATAACGAAACACACCCGGTCAACAGCACTGCTCCGACGACTTACATTCTCCGAATGATCTGGAACGCAACTCTGACGTTCATGCCCGAGAGTAGCACCAGTAACGAGCTTGAGGTGGGTCTTACTCTCTCAATCCGGTTCACTCAGATTGCGAAGAAACTAGATCCTGCTGTCTTCGGGTATGCCATTGCGGCGGAGGCATCACTAGGGATTGTTTCTGCAGCCGTTCTCTATTCTAAAGACAAACTTGTCGTCATTGAGTGAGTGCTTGAAATGCAGTAGTGATTAACAGAGCTAGCGAAAGAAGAAGACCCGTTCCACACTCGTTGCGAAATGAAGTTCATGACATATCAGCTGTACCAGCAGTACTGCTGTTCCAGAAGGCCAGAACGATTCTCTGCCTGTGCGCCTGTTGCGGCGAGATTGTACGACTCTCAGACTTGAAACTGCGCTGTGAGGGTGTGACTCCTGAAACATGGCTTGGCAAGTACGAACGAAGCGTGAGCTTGATTAGAATGATTCATTCTGTTTCTTGATTAGAATGATTTCGCTTCTCCCAACTAGCTTGCGCGACACAACTCTCGCTCGAGCGCCGCATTGCGGCTCACAACCTTTAGTGATGATAGAAACCATTCTCGGAAAATGTTATCTGGACCTCTACAAGAGATATTACATCCAATAGAATCTACATCGATTCGTTCATTGTGAACTCTACGACTTTTACCAGCACTGACCATTAGTTCCAGCTAGGAGTAATTTCAAATGGGAAAGCCAAACATTGAGAAAATGGAGAGAAAGAGGGACATAAAGGGACTAGTAAAGGCCTTGGGGCACGAGGACCCATCTATTAGTGGAGCGGCGAGAGATGCGCTCGGTCGGATTGGTCCCCCGGCGATGAAGCACCTTCTTGGGAGTCTGAAGAAGAAGAGCAGTTCAATGCTAAAGAAGTACGGGTCGACACCTCCTGGGATAAAGATGGGGCTAGGCTTTCGTCGGGCTAGAGAGATTGGAGAACTAGAAAAGGAAGCATCGATGATACTCGCGCTACTTGAAGCAATTGGCGAACCGTCAGAAGATCCCCTTACTAAACTATTGAAGAACAAGCTCCCTTTCATTAGAGTGTCTGCTGCAGAAGCACTTGGAAGAATGAGGGTCCGAAGGGCCGTAGATCCTCTCATTCAAACATTGAGGGATCCGGATTGGAGTGTGCGAGGCGCCACGCTAAGGGCTCTTGCACAAATCAGAGATGTAAGAGCAGTAGCACCCGTCATTCAGTGTCTGAAAGACTGCTGGACGTCACCCAAGCATTTAGTATCTCAGAGAGAGTGGATCAAATCACTCGCAAGAAAGACTCTTCTGGAGCTTGCAGGTGCAGAGGCAGTTGAGCCTCTCATTCAGGCACTGAAGATACAAGACCCCGTTGTGCGCCACGTCGTGATTGAGGTTCTCGAGCGAATCGGAGATGCAAGAGCAACAGAACCTGTCATTGAATGCCTGAAAGATGATGACTTTTGGGTTCGGAGAGGTGCAGCAAAGGCCCTTCTGAAGTTCAGAGATGCTCGAGCAGTTGAGCCTCTCATTGAGGCAATGAAGCTCCCGGATTATGATGCACTTCTCACTGCGGTTGAGGCTCTTGGACTATTCGGAGATGCAAGAGCAGTACAGCCTCTTCTTAAGTTACTGGACGACGAGCATCAGGAATCCCGCGTGGCTGCCGGAAAGGCCCTGGGACAGCTTCATGCAAGAGGGTTCACAATGTCCTTGACTAGGCCAGAGATCCTTGAGCGAGTGAACTGGATATGGGAATACACACAACACGTGGATGCCCCCGAGGCGCACAAATACCATGATTGTAGTCATCACACGGACACCCCCGGAAGAAAAGACCGTGTGGAGGTCACTCTACTCTCAGAGTCCCAGATGGAATGGTGACAATGTAGTAGCACTTGCTTTCGGACACGGACGAGCGAAACTCAGCCAATGGAGTAGCCTCTGATGCCCTCCTTGAATCTCATGCTTGTGCCATCGATGAAGTGTCCAGCGTCGTGCGAGTACTGTTTTTCTTTGCGCGGCTCGCAGCCCGAAATGACATCAGAAACCATGCGCATGGCGCTCCGCTGGTTCAGGCAATACATGGACGAGCAACGGGCTGATCATCTGACCCTAACGGTTCATGGCGGAGAGCCTCTGAGTGCGGGATATGATTTCTATGATGCACTCTTTCGCGAGATTGATCGTTCCCTTCCTCGTGACAAGATGACTATCACTATTCAGTCGAACCTCTGGCTCTTGACAGACGAGCTGGCGCGCCTTTTGAGAGAGAATCGAGTTTCCATCGGTTCGAGCCTTGACGGTCCGCCCGCGATATGCGATGCTCAGCGGGGTCAGGGGTACTACGAACGGACGATGGAAGGAGTAGAGATTGCTGAGAGAAATGGCTTACGAGTCGGCTTCATTTGCACACTCACACCCACGTCTGCTAGTAGCCATAGTCAGATCGTAGACCACTTCGCATCGATGAATGCCAACGTGTCGCTTCATCCCTGTGTTCGTGGTATACAGGGCTCCGCGAATCATCACATGGTGATCTCTCCCGAAACATACGGGAAAACTCTGAACGACATTCTCGATGAATATCTTGACACTCTTGTTTCAGGTGGTTTCCTTCAAATTCCGACATTGGATTCCTATCTCCAAAGCGTGCTAGATGGACGTGCCAAGATCTGCACGTTCATGAACTGTTTGGGCGGATTCATGGCTGTAGGACCTACTGGCAATATCTACCCGTGTCAGCGTTTCGTAGCCACTGATTTCGTCATAGGGCATGTTTCTCAGATGCCGAATGAGTCCCAGCTTCGCGATTCGCCCGTTTGGCAGCGCTTCGAGGAGAGAGAAAAGCTCGTTGCTCAAGAGTGCGGTGACTGCCCCCACTTCCCGTACTGCCACGGGGGATGCCCATACAACGCACTAGCAGCTGGAAATGGCGACTTTACCTCACTTCGCGATCCCTACTGCACCGCGTATAGATCGATTCTTGACAGGATGTCCACCGAGCTTCGAGATGAGTTCTTCTCATCTACGAATCTTGGTGCTATCACAGAAGATCCCTTCCCCGTCCTGAATCGGGGAAGACTCCGCAAGGGCAGGTTGAGCATGATTGCTGATTCGAGATTCCATCCGATGGGGCTCTACGAGAACTCACGCCGTGTGCTGGCTATTCTGGCTCTTGGCCATATTCCTGGCTCCATTCTTCGTGTCAAAGCACGAGGTGCCCCTGAAGAGAGCATGAACCTTCAGGACGGAGATTCGGCCATTTCTGATACCGCACATCGACTCACTGCGGCAGGAGTCTACCGCAACGAGGTTCTAGCGGAGAACGAGCTTCAGGAGCTTGTTCAAACGATTGACCAAGGGCAACGCCCATACAAATGCTACATCCACATCAACCTGGAATGCAACCTAGAATGCACCCACTGTTATGTGAGTCCCTCTGAGAGGAGTTCAGAATTCATCCCTGCGGAAGATATCATCAATCTGACAAGACAGGCAGCGAGAGCTGGTTATGAGAAGATTGTCTTGACGGGAGGAGAACCACTGCTCCATCCCGAGAGAGAGAGCCTCTTGAAGCGCCTATGTTGGCTAAGGGACTACTGGAGAGAGCTCGTCAGGGAACAGAACTACACCGGAACGGTCCCACGTGTTTCATTGCGAACCAATATGA
>JAEORS010000023.1:0-14874 GCA_016840795.1 Candidatus Thorarchaeota archaeon
CCTCGCGTTTGGTTACCACCGTGCTGATGAAGAAAGGCGGCAATTCCTTATCCCGCTATGGAACGTCTATTCCTTCTTTGTCACATACGCCCTCATAGACGGTTGGGTTCCCAGAGATGATATGAAGCTATCTCCAAGCCTGCTTGACAGGTGGATACTATCCAGGATGAAGGAGGTCACTCGCCAGGTCACAGATTACTTGGAATCGTATGAGCCGAACATGGCAACTGCAGCTGTGAACCAGTTCATAGATCACCTGAGTAATTGGTATCTGCGCCGAAGTCGTAGACGCTTCTGGGTAGAGTCCGGTGCAAGCGAAGAGTCTGATGCGGATAAGAACGCGGCCTATGATACATTGTATCAGGTTCTGAGTGGTTTCTCTCGACTACTTGCGCCATTCGTACCGTTCGTATCTGAAGTGCTCTATCAGAATCTAGTCCGAAATATCAATCCGGAAGCACCTGAGAGTGTTCATCATTGCGATTGGCCTGTGAGCGATTCGGTTGATGAGGCACTGAACAATGAGATGGCATTGGTGCTCCGCTTGGTTTCATTGGGTCATGCAGCAAGAAACAAGGCAAATCGCAAGCTTCGTCAGCCACTCTCTGAAGTCGCGTTTGCGGTGGGATCGGAGAAAGAACAGGATATTGTAATGCGTTATGCAGACTTGATTGGAAATGAGCTCAATGTCAAGAGCGTTCGCTTGTTAGATGTCGCTGCCGAGGTGATTAGCTATCAGCTCAAGCCGCTCCCAAGGCAAATAGGTCAGAAATACGGCTCTCGCTTCCCTGCCATCAGAGATGCGATACTAGGTATGGACCCGCGAGCGGCATCGACTCGGCTCCAGGCGGGTGAACCTGTTGAAGTGAGTGTGAATGGCGATAAGCTCGAGATTCTACCAGAAGAGGTCGAGGTGATAGTCGAAGCGAAAGAAGGATTCTCGACGGCCTCTGAGGGATCTTACCTAGCAGCGCTGACAACAGATCTGACAGAAGAGCTCGAACTAGAGGGATTGGCACGTGAAGTCGTACGACGAGTTCAGAACCTACGAAAGTCGGCAGACTTGGACGTTACCGAGAAGATAGAAGTCCAATACTCATCTAGCAAAAGATTGGCTCAGGCAGTCGAGTTTCATGAAGCTTACATCACTGAGGAAACACTAGCCACTGCTCTGAAACAGGTGAAGAAGCCCTCAGGAGATTTCAAGGAGGAATATGCCTTCGGTAACGAGAAGCTTGTAGTGGCGATAACCCCTGGCAAAGCATAGTACCTTTCTCAGGGTTCAAATCGCTCAAGTTGATCAGAGTGCATCTGGCCTACGAATTAGCACTTCTATTAGACTGTGGAAGAAGCCGGCGTTCTCCTCAATCGATGAAAGAGAAACCCACTCATTGGGACCATGAGTGTTGCCCCCACGAGGCCCGAAATCAAACAACTCGCAACCCTCCCCAGCAAAGAATCGTGAATCCGAGGCTCCAAAGCCTTCAATCAGGCGTGTCGGAATGCCTTCCTTCTTCAGTGCCCATTTTGCACTGCGAATCAGGAGTGAATCAGGGTCGGTTTCAACATAGCCAGCACCGGAGAGAACCTTGAGCGAAAAGACTTCCAGCTTCCCATCCAGGGCATGCTGGATTGCCTGCTTGACAGACTCACCATCATTGGTCATGGCCCGAATATCGCAATAGAGGGTCCAGAGGTCGCCTTCAAGGGAGAGGGAATTGGGTGAGATCGTCTTCCCTTTGTCGGAATGCCTCGCTGGAAAGGCTGCTTGAGAAATGGCCAGCAGCGCTCTCATCGTGTCAGTCAGCGCTTCGTCATATTCCACCTCAGGAGCCGATTCATCAGGTTTGAGTATGTCTAGTTCTACCCAGTCGGGAACCACATTCCGCGCGGCCACGAATCCGCCGCGAAGAGCCCTAACCGTCACATACGGATTCAGGTCTAGGAACTTGGACGCGGTCAGCATCGCATGTCGGTCTACGCCCGGCCGCATGTAAGCTGAATGACGAGTCTGAGAGCCGTATGTTTCTGTTTCAAAACGTACAGTTTCTTGGATTCCTCTCATCCGTTTTTGCAATGCCCTTGCCTTGATGGTGGCTGGTAGTATATTGCGCCTTCTGTAGATTATCTGTTGGTCGATTCCGTCAGCTACTACGACATAGTTAGGGAATAGTCCACTCTTGACCAAGTAGTCCTTGAGTACGGCCGCCCCATGCCTGCCACCGGCCTCTTCATCTCCAGTAGCAGCAATCATCACAGAGCAGCGTGGATCACTCTCCATCAGCTTCTCACCCAACAGAAGCAGAGATACAATGTTGCCCTTGTCATCGCACGTGCCGCGTCCATAGGCCCTGTCACCATCTACTCTAAGCCTGAAAGGATCAGAGTCCCAACCAGCTCCAACAGGCACAGTGTCTAGATGAGAAAGGAAGAGAATCTTGAAGGGCCCTTGTCCACGACGGCCGAAAGCTGAGAAATGTCCCTCTGACTCGATTGTTTCAGTAAGAAAGCCGAACTGCTCAAGTCTCTCGATAATGTACTTCGCGCATTCTGGAGACGGTTCATCTCTTCTTGGATCATTTACTGTATCAAAGGCAACCAGTCTACTGAGCTCGTCAAGGGCACTGAGAGTCATTGTGGGTTTTAGTGGACACAAAGCCGGTCAAATATGCATCGAAAGAAGATAAGCTACTTCAGAAGAATTGACTAGAAACAAACGAAGCAGAGTGACGACCGACCGGACGTCTCTCGGGCCATTGTAGATTGGCCTACGTTCGTTTGTAGACCCAGCGGCTCCACGAACTGAGGGTAGGCAGCTGCTCAGGCATACCCTTCCGTTTGCGAATCTCTAGTATCTTCTCTTCTTGCATACTAGTTGGGACTGGCTCAAATCCTCTGAACTCATATCCAAAGAAACTACGGCCTGCAGTGGCACTGCGAAACTCGTCAGCAATACCAATTGTTTCAGCGGTGGGCAACGTTCCCTTGACAGTCACCGTGTCTTCCTCAGCTTCAATCGTGACAACCTGACCTCTGTGGCCAGTGAGGACTCTGATTACCCCACCCTGAGTATCGACGGGGGTCTTGATATCAGTGTTCAAGATTGGTTCATAGAGCCCAGCCCTGGCTGTCAGGAAACTCATGTTCAAGCCGGAACTAGTCATTGTGGCGACTTCGTTGTACCCCGTATGAGCAGGATCTGTATGGACCGTTGCGTCAGTGAGTACGACCTTGACACCCATAACTGGCTCTCGAGCTAGGGGCCCCTGGTCAACGAATTCACGAAATGTTGTGTCCAAATAGGAGTATATCCTGTCGAACCTTTGAACACCGCTCATAGCATCAACGAGCATGGAAGACTCATAGATGTCCAGTATCTTTCGTGCCTCCTTGGCATCCCATCCAGCTTCATCTCGCAGAATCTGAGCACGCTCACGGGCGTTCTGATCAGCAGTAATCTTCTTCCTCCGAATCAGGTTTATCGTCTTCTCGTCCAATGGCTCAACATAGAGACGTAGTCGATTGTGTCCATTTGGTGACTTGGTATGGAACTCGTCTCCACGAGAGGTGATCTTCTCCCGGTAAACAATGATTGGCTCTGAGATGTCTATCTTGACCTGCTCATTGATTCTCTTTGTCAGAATCTCAATCTGAAGTGGGTCTATCCCATCGAGACGATACTCTCCAGATTCCTTGTCATGAGTGAATCGAGCAGTAGGATCAGCCATAATCCACTTGGAAACCACTTCTCCCAGTTTCGCGATTTCTTGGGGGTCAACTGGCTTGATGCTCCTACTGACGACAGGCTCACTCACGTATTCGATGGCCTCAAAGGCGGGCATCTCTGAATCAACCTCAACGAAAGACTCGCCAGAAGGACAGATGAACCCAAATACGTAGAACAGGTTGCCTGCAGGAACCTCGTTCATCGGGAGAATGTCGGTAATCTCTTGGACACCTAGTCTCTTCACTGTGACATTCTGTTTCATCCCAACCAGCCTGATCGACTGTCCAGATTTCACGGTCCCTGAGAAGACACGACCGATTAGCGTAGGTCTCTTGCTCTTCGGGTCTACGAATATCTTGGTGATCATTCCTAGAAGTGGACCGTCACGGTCACACTCTAGCAGGGCCTTACCTTCGGTTGTATTCAGGTCGCCTTTCCAGATTCGAGGAATCTTGTACTTCTGAGCTTCCTTGGGGTTCGGCAGGTGATAGACAATCATCTCGAGAAGGGCATCATCCAAAGGAAGGTTCTCTCTGAGCCACATCTCATCACCCTCGCTGTACTTCTCAAATACAACAATAGGCTTGATGTCCTTCTTCTCAAGGGTCTTCATAGTGAATGCCCAGCCCGTCTTGGCACTCCCAATTGCTACGGAGCCATCCTGGAAACTGACACGCCACTCCTTTGCGTACTCCTTGGGGGCCACCTTCTTGATCAGTTCGTTCACTTTGGCTATGATGATGTCTATGCGCTCGTAGACCTTCGCAGGTGGCAGCTTAAGCTCGTTGATGAGCCGGTCCACTTTGTTTACGAACAGTACCGGCTTGCAGGCTTCTCCGCCCACTGCTAGACGGATGTTGGTTTCAGTCTGAGTCATTACTCCCTCAAGGGCGTCAACAAGAATGACTGCCCCATCGCTGGCCCTAAGGGCACGAGAGACCTCACCTGTGAATGACAGGTGCCCTGGAGTATCCGACAACTGCACCAAATACTCTTCACCATCAACATCAAAGTTCAGCAGCACGACTGAGGTGAAGATAGTGATTCCTCTCTCCTGTTCCTCATCATCACTGTCTGTCATCAGAGCCTGACCTGCAGCGGCATCGCTCATCAGACCTGCACGACGCATGAGATAGTCCGTTGTCGTGGTCTTCCCATGGTCGATGTGAGCGCTAATAGAGATGATTCTCTTGTGTTCATAATCATCGGACTTGATGAGTCTCTTGATCGCATCCGGGTCCTTTATCTTGACCAATGGTTTTCACCTTTTTCGGGTAGTCTGACCCCAACTCCACAAGTCAAAGTTCCGAAAGAACTCGGTCGGGGTCACCGAAGGCCTTCTCGGCGGCTGGCCGACCACGCTTACAGAATCTTAAAAGATTATCGTCATGGGCCCTCTATTTTGTGGCTACGACAACCATTCGTTCGGACTCCGAAGCATACGGCATCCGAGGTAGCTTGTTCTGACCATAGAACTCCGTCTTGCTGAACCCGACTTCCTTCAGCATCCTAGTAATCTCAAGAGCAGTGTACATGCGAATGTCATTGTTGGACATGGCGTCCTCATTCATGAGTATTATTCTCCCTGACTCTGTGTCCACGAATATAGCGGGCCTTCCTCTAAGGACTCCTGCCGGTGCATCGATTACATGAGGTTCGGTGAGAAGATAGCCGCCTTCCAACTTCGTCCATGCCTTCTGGAAACGCGGAAGGTTGTAGGGATTCATGAGATCCAGTAGAAGCCTTCCGCCCTTTGCAAGAGCCTTGTAGGTGCCCTTCAAGACACCCATGTTCTCTTCGTGGTTGAAGAATCCGAAGCTATGACTGAGCAGAACTGCGGCCTCGAAGCGCTCTTTGAAGTCCATTTCACGCATGTCCGCTGGCGTGAAGTCAACCTTCAGACCCGCCTCACCAGCACGCTTCTTCGCGACTTCGATTAGACAATTGGATAGATCAAAACCCGATACATTCAGTCCGCGTTTCGCAAAGAGAACACTGTGATCACCGGCGCCACAGGCTATGTCCAAGAGTGACTTGCCTTTTCCAAGATTCAGGACTTCGATGCAGAAGTCTACCACCATCTCATCGTACTGTTGGATACCAGGAATCGACCCACGGTGTTTCACACGGAAAATCTCGGCCCAGAACTCATTCCAGCCCAGCTCTACGCGTTCCATCATAGCACACCTCTCAGTCAGTCTGATTCAGCGATGATATGAAGCTTGTCATGAAACCCTGAGATTCAGAAGAAGGTGGAGAAGACCCGCTACCTGTTGATCTCCGCCGGGAGGGACGCAGACTGAAGCAACAGGAAACTCAAGTTAACGAACGTGAATACGCGGGTCTTGCGTCTCCGACCTAATAGGACATATTCGGCCTATAAATCTATAGGTTCCCGCTTAAATGCACGGACCTGTCGAAAAATCGAACAACCTTTCTTTTAGTCCTAATTCGCAAAAATCGAGACCTAAGTGACGGAATCCGGACAAGAAGCAGTCTTGAGAGCGAAGGGCGCAAAAGAGGGAGAATTCGAAACTGGGTCTCAAAATCAACGTGATGGATTTCACTCATAAACTCAAACACTCGACGATAGAAGGGTGGTGGTAGCCCCGCCAGGATTTGAACCTAGGTCCGGTGGGCCAGAACCACCGATGCTTGACCGCTACACCACGGGGCTATTCAAAAGCCGGATTTCTCCGGCTCGAATCTACCGCACGCTTGGAAGCTCAAATTACCTTTTCGGTCAGTCCTGCGATTTGGCCTGTCAGCATTACCTGTGGCAGGAACATGGGAGGCTTGTTTCTATATGCCAATCTTGAACACTATTGCGTCTCGGAGCATTCTCTGCATCATGCGCAGAAGGTTCTTCCCTTCTGTGGCTATTGTGGTGAAGGTCGGATAGCCATGAAGATCTAGCATCTGTAGCATTCTATCTACGGGCATTGCATTTGGAAGGTCTCTCTTGTTGAGTGCAACCACAATAGGTAGGGTTGCCATTCTGTCGGTCCCCAGGGCAATCCGGAGCTCCTGAATGGAGGCAAGATTTTCGTTCATCATTTCAGGGGCGGAATCGGCCATGAAGATGAGACCGTCAACTCCTCTGAGGACGTTGATGCGTTGGGTGGCATGCCTACGCTGACCTGCAACTGTGAAGACGTCAAAGACTACACGGTTTCCAGCAGATACCGGGATGAAGTCAAAATAGGTGGTTCGTCCAAGCTCATCTCCTATCTCAACAATTCTCCCCTTGCCCAGTGATCTCACATTCGCAAAGAGCCATCTCAATGCAGTAGTCTTGCCGGATAGAGAAGGCCCATAGAAGACAATCTTGATTCGAATTCTACCTTCATCGTCGCGCCTCAAGTCAGTGCCGGGAACTATCTCAGTCACTCGCCTAGGATGTATTCGTGCCGCCCTCGCGATGTTCGAGGTCGATTCGGCCTCAATCCTCAGTTCTGTAGATGACGCAACAATGGTCCCAGTGGGCTCAGGCTCGCGCGCCCCTACTCTGGGTGTTTCACGCGGTAGTTTGAATGGCTCCCCGGGTTCAACAGCAACTGCTTCTGGAGGGGTCACTTCTCTTGGGGGCATGTCTAGAGTGCTTCTCGTCTCAGGGCTTGTAGTTGAAGCGGCTTCGAGGCGGTCTTCTTCAGACTCTTCCTTCTTTTCGCGTCTGAATCTTGACCTTAGCCTCCTAAGCAAGGACTGCCGCTCTCCGAAAGATAACGGATATCTTACCTGTCTTAAATCTTAGGGGGATAATCTCCGCAGTGACCTTTATCTGAAAGTTCAAGTTCGATGACTAATCATGCCCGACATCATTTCGCGCGAGTACATTCAGCAGAACTTCCCTACACTCTCTAAAATGACCTACCTGAACAATGCCTCAACCGGGATACCCCCGGTGTCATGTATTGATGCCATGAAGCAATACTTGGAAGACCGCGTCAATGTTAGGCGCAGTTTTGAGGATACAGAGAAGCAGCTAGAAGTGCTTCTAGAGCTCCTAGCGAAACTCCAGGGTGGTAAGAAGGAGCAGTATGGTCTCGTTCCCAACACATCCTCTGGGATAAACTCCTTCGCTCACAGCATAGAATATCCTGAGGGATCAAACATCGTTCTTTGCGATCTCGAGTTTCCCGCAAACTACGTGCCATGGCAGAATGTGAGCAGACAGTATGGACCAGAGCTTCGTGTGGTCAAGTCCAGAAATGGTGCTGCATGGCTTGACAGTTTCAAGGAGCAAATCGATGAAGACACAAGGGTTGTTGCGATTAGTCAAGTACAGTTTAGTACTGGATACAGGATGGATCTAGGCGCGCTAGCAGATGCAATCCACAGTGTAGGCGGCTATCTGGTGGCAGATGTGATACAGGCCATAGGATGGGCCGAAACAGACTTTGAGAGAGAGAGAGTCGATTTCGCTGCTGGGCATGCGGCAAAATGGTTGCTTGGCCCAATTGGAGCAGGCTATGTCTATATCAGCAAAGAGACGATTGACACGCTCACACCACGTTTTCTGGGTTGGTGGGGAGTGTCGAAAATGGATGACTTCAGCTACTTCGAACGGGAGCCTTTGCCTAGTGCAAGGAAGTTCGAGATTGGATCTCCCTCTCTGGTCGGATATGTCGGCATGATTGAGTCGCTCAAGACCATGATGGAGGTGTCCGCTAGGAGCAGAGAGCAAGCAGCCATGGAGACCGCCGACTACCTAAGAAAGAGGCTCTCAGAGGAAGGCTTTAGCTACTACGAGTTTGGGAAGAAGAGCAACTCACCAATTGTGTCGTGTGCTTTGGATGACGCCGACGAAGTCAACAAGGGCATCTCGAAAGAGAGGATATACTGCTCTGTTCGAGATGGCAGGCTTAGAGTATCCCCCCATTTCTATAACACTACTGAAGAAGTAGATAGGCTTGTTGACCGTCTGAGGTGAGTCCATGTTCCAACAAGTATCTCCGAATCTGTACTTTCTTGTAAGCAGCTCATTCGATTCCAACATAGCATACATAGATGGAGAAGAGAAACAAGTTTTGATTGATACGGGAACAGGGATCTACTCGGAGAATCTAAACAGGGACCTGGAGAAGGTTGGATCCTCCATCGAGTCAATCACAGATATTGTATTGACACATTCGCATATAGATCACATCGGAGGTGTCCTTCCGATAATGAAGGCTGCCAATCCGAAGTTGCATCTGCATAAGTCAGAAGGAAACATGATCAACTCAGGGGACATGCGACTCACTCTCTCCAACACCTTTGGTGTAGAACTTCCCGCGATGAAGATTGAAGTATTGCTACAAGAGGGAGACGTCCTCAGCTTTGGTGATATTGATCTCAAGATATACAGTACACCCGGGCATTCGATAGGAAGCATCTGTCTCCATGTAGAAGACAGAGGAATATTGATCACGGGAGATACGATGTTCCCTGGCGGAAGTTTCGGAAGGGTAGACTTCCCAACTGGGAGTCCGGCACAGCTTGTGGAGTCGCTCAGACGAATCACGGAATGGGACTTTGAGATTGCACTCCCGGGTCACATGAATGCCATTCTCGGAAACGGCAAGAGATACGCACAGATGTCATATGAGATGGCTCAAAGCATGTTCAGACATTACTGATGGCCCTCTCAACTTCCTCAGCAGAGTAGGGAATGACCTTGGGATCGTCTGCGTCCATCTTGACAACTTTCGACTCCAGTGCCTTGACAAGCGAATAAACGGAATCACTGTAGGGAGTTTCGATATCGTGTTCCCTGGCCAAGCGGACAACTTCACCGGTTATAGCGTCTATCTCTGTCTGTTTACACTGTTGGATGTCTTGGAGCATGGAGTTGATGTTGTCGCCAGTTGCTTTTGCGGTCCCGAGTGCGTATCGAATGGGGTCATCGGCTGTGAGAGAAACTCCTATTGCTGTGGCGACTTCAACGGCCTCTTGGACGAGTTTGACGACAAGGCTTCTCAGACGAGCATCGTTGTAGATTTCACCATTGGTCATGCCAGTCAAGGCGCCTATCGGATTGATACCACAGTTTACAATCGTCTTGGTCCAAACGACCCCTTCGATATTCTCAGACGATCGTACGTCGAACCCGGCGTTTCGGAGAATGGAAACCACCTTCTCAACCGTTTTCATGTTCTCGGAATAGTGCGAGCCAATCTCAGTAATGCCACACCCTGTAACAGTGACCTCTCCGGGACCGGTCATAATTGCACCCATACATGTGGTGGCCCTGAGTACTCGACGAGTGCCTAGAACCTCTGCGACCTTCTTCTCGGTTCCGATGCCGTTCTGGAGAACCAAGACATATGCACCTTTGTCGGTAAGATGCTTTATTCTCTTGGCGGCCTCCTCAGAATCGTAGGCCTTTGTTGTAATAAGGACTAAATCTGCTTCATCAATCTCTTTAGCATTCTGTGTGGCGTTCAGACGAAGGAGATGATCACCCAGAACTCCCTTAATCCTAAGCCCCCGGTTGTTGATCGCATCCACAATGGGATGACGTCCTACAAGCAGACGTACGTCTTCTCCTGCTTTACTCAAGAAGCCCCCGTAGAGGCACCCTATAGCACCAGAGCCCATAATTACGATTCTCAAGTTTCATCCTCCTCAACAGGGCCTATCCCGGCCTGACCTGAAAGATAGTCTATCATCATTCTGAGCGCCTTGCTCAGGTTCGCGGCATTGTCAAAGCCAGTAACTATCTCACGCAGTTGCTCAGCGGACCAGTCCCTCATCTCTCGTGCATATTCCACCATAAGCGGAAGGGACCGAACAACATTGTCAACAATGGTGATGTTCGAGAGAAGGGCCGTCCGCGACATCGGATTGAGGTCAATCGTGACCACGTATTTGTTGATCTTCCGAAGTGCCTCTGTGCGGTCTCCGTCTTCAAGAGGAACCAGCACCACGTCAGCCTTGGCAATCCCCTCAGAATCAACCTTTCTTCTGTTACTGCTGAGCTCAGGGATTGTTTCTGACGGACGGTCGTGAGTACCCAGTATTTCAGTGGCTCCGGCGTTTCTAAGCGCAGTAGCGATTGCCTCTTCGCGCTCTGCTCTGTAATAGAAGAGATTAATCTCAAGTGGTGCACCAGTCAGTTCAGAGAGCTCAACGAGATCTCTTGGGACCAGAGCGCAGATGTTCCCATTGACGCTTATTATGGGGTGTTTAGCTGACAGCAGTGCCGCGACTGCGGCTCGACAGGCCATGTGTGCCAGTTCATTCGTCTGCTCACCAATCATGTAGTCAAAGGCTTCACCACGACCATGAGCCAGAAGACCTGCAGTGGCAACAATGTCCTTCTCGTGTCCCTCGATTATTCGTTCACGAATGTCAAGCGAGTCTTTGCGCGGATGGTCGGCCGGGACATGAATCTTTGTCAACTAGACCAACCTCCCACCTTGATCGGAAACCGATGTAACGTATGTCTGAGTACTGTCCCAATGCGCTTCCATAATCGATACAGCGTCTTGAGTCAATTCCCTCTCGCAGAAACAAAACACGGAGTCGCCGAGCATTACCATGCTTGAGTTGCTGAGTCCAGCAGACTCTAGATTATCAAGCGCGGCTTCGACACGAGGGGTCATAAGATTGGTTTCACGTGCAAACTCCCTAGAACATGAAATGAATTGATTGAGCGAGGGTTTCTCGATTAACTTGCTCACAAGGCCATCGGCAACCCGGTTGATATCATCTCGATGAGCCTGGTCAACGAGTACGGTTCTCGTGTCAAGGCCAGGTGCTCCGGCCAGAATCACGCCAAGCCCCTCAGGAGATGGGAAACTGACTACTTCTCCGACTCCAGGCGCTCCCGGGCGAACTCGGATCTCCATTCCTCCCGAAGTCTGAGCGATGACGTCCCCCAATCCCGTGTGATTCACTACTTCCGCGTAGTGTGCATGTGACGCAGCACTATCTAGGTCAGTGCCATCGTGAAGAAGATGATTCAGTGCGAGTGCAGTTCCCAATGCGCCAGCTCCGGAGGCGCCGAACCCCACTCCAATCGGAAGCGATGACTCGTGCTCTACATGGACCCTGTAGTCTTTGTCCTTGTTCTCAAGCAATCTTCGAATCACCGTCACTGTAACAGGTGCATCTATCCTGGAATCGTTGTAGTTCACCGAGATCGTGGGGGGCCGACTCACCTCGAGGGTCACAGTTGTTGTGGTCCCGATGTCCAGACAGAATCCGGCACCTGTGGAGCCACGGTGAAGGGGATTCTCATGTTCATCATAGATACGGAAGACCCCGGTCACATGCCCGGGCACGAATGCACGAGCTGAACGTGGCGTATTATCTCCCTGTGGACTCAAGGTGTTCATTCGTGTGCTTTTCTCGAGCCATATATATACTCAATCATAGAGAAATAAATGGTGTATATACAGGTATATACAAACAGGCGGGGGGTCACTTCTGAACGGTCTTGTAGTTCTAAGAAGTCGGTGACATCAAGCTACTCCTTGCCAAGAGGCACGAGACTGGTGTACTGCTTCACTCGCGGATCCTTTGAAGGAGGAGCAGGATAGCCCCAACGGGCATCAATATCTCGTCCACTCAGATCATAGACGTTGAAACTGCCGGAAGACCAAGTCAGAGGGCTGAATCCCAAGAGAAGTGTCTGAGTTCGCCAGCTCGTCACGACCATATGCCTGTTCATTCCTGCTGTTGGCACAACAAGGAAGACGTTTGAGAGCTCCATTAGGAGCGATGTGCTAATCCTGTAGAAGAAGGTGTATGTCTTTCTGTGCTCCTCAGTGCCTTGCTGTCTTAAATCATTCAGGTACCGCGTGATGGTTTCATCGTGAACGGCGGGGTCCATCACGTCGGAGAGTTCTTCCACGTCAACAGCAACCGCGGTTTCAAAGTAATAGGCAAGCGGGAACTCTGTGATGTGAAATAGAAGGAACTTGTCTTGGGTTATGGTCTGGTATAGATGCTGAAAGATTGCCTGCTTGGAGTAGAGCATGCTCGAATCCAGATTTGCAGGCTTGAACTCTTCAGCAGCAGCAGAAACAACCAGACGAAACATATCGTCGAGCATATCTCCATCGTAGCCGATTCTAACCACATGATAGGGCAGCTCTCTTGAGTCGTCACTCTTGAGGCCTCGGTAAGTCAAGAACTCGTTGAAGTCCCTCTGGAATGTGTCAACTTCGTTGTCGTTGTCTAGTACAAACAACGATTGACTGGGGGTCCCGAATGATGACACAACGCTGTCATAGGTTTGGTAACGTGCTTTCTTCTCAGCGATGAGCTCGCTATACAAGTCATCATGATTGGGAGAAGAGTCCGCCAAACCTCAAACACCTGCCAGTGGTCTGTTCGCATGCTGTTTCATAACTGATTGAGAGAGCTAGGGCTCAAGATTATTGAATGTTAATGCCATATATACTGAATTCCTATGTCGGCGTCCAGTTCTGGCACTCCCGCTCTTTCACTAATCTCATATATTCTTTGCTTACTTTTACTTCGCCTTTCTATAAGCAGAATGAGTCTCAATCCGAGCTACGAATCTACCTTCGCTCAGTTTATCAGCATGTGTTCAAGAACGTGAAATAGGTGAGTTCAATCACACACACATCCAAGCTAATCATTGGAAGCCTTAGTCATTCTTTGAGCAACCGCAGAATCGCGCTCTGCGTCACAGGAAGTGTTGCCGCAGTGGAATGTGTTGCTCTCTCTAGGCTGCTCATGAGGCACGGATCCGAAGTATATTGTGTAATGAGCCCAATGGCGCACAAGATAATCCATCCTTACCTACTCGAATGGGCCACCGGGAACCCCGTGGTCGTGGAACTCACCGGTCAGATTGAACACATCACATTGGCGGGAAAGCATGACGAACATGTAGACCTCGTCTTGGTGGCACCTGCAACCGCCAATACCATAGGGAAGATAGCAAATGGCATTGATGATACAGCCGTTACAACCACCGTTTCATCTGCAATTGGAGCGAAGATTCCAGTTATTGTTGTTCCAGCCATGCACGAGTCTATGTATGACCATCCAGCTGTGATTGAGAATATCGAGAAGCTCAAGGGAATTGGAGTCCATGTTGTGAGTCCGAGGATGGAGGAAGCCAAGGCGAAGATTCTGGAACCTGAGGAGATTGCCAGTCGAGTGATATCGCTTCTGGGACCTCAAGACCTCAACGGGAAACACTTCTTGATCACAGCAGGCCCAACGAGAGGCTGGATAGACAGCGTGCGCTTCATTACCAACCCGTCGAGTGGAAGAATGGGAATAGAGATTGCCAATGAAGTGATATCAAGGGGAGGGACCGTCGACCTAGTCTTGGGCCCTGTGAGTCTCAGCCCTCCTCGCGAAGCAAATGTTCGGAGAGTGGAAACTCCTGATGATATGCAATCATCAGTAACAGAGGCCTTGTCTGAGTCAAGAACAGACGTTTTCGTATCTACAGCGGCGGTGCTAGACTATGTGCCTTCTGTAAGCGTTGACTCCAAGATTCCATCTGGAGACCCAGAGCTCACAGTCAATCTTAGGCCTACCGCGAAGATCATTGATACGATTCGCAAGGAGCATAAGAGACTCTTCATCGTTGGATTCAAGGTGGAGTCAGGAGTCACTGACAAGGAGCTTGAGAAGAGAGCCAAGGCGAAGGTCGAATCCGGGGTCTGCGACCTAGTCGTAGCCAATGACGCTTCGAGAGAAGGTGTTGCATTTGACACTGAAACGAATCAGGTAATCATAGTTGGGCGCAAAGGCTCGGTCAAACACGTGCCGCTCTCAATGAAGAGAGATGTGGCAAGGGAAATTGTGAACACGATTGTAGAGGCTATGTCGTGAACCAGACTTAGAATCAGAGACTGATTCTTCTATAGTATGTCAAGCAGTGTATCGGCCATTCGCCTCATGTCCACGAAGATTAGTCCCAATTGTGCATCGGGTCTAGCTAGGACCAAGATCAGCGCGTGCTCACCAACAGAGGTCATGAGTGTATATCCTTTGTCGCCCTTGACGTAAATCTCCAACAGGTGTCCTCGGTCGAGCTCGGTTGTTGCCTTCTCTCCAAGCGATACAATAGCAGCACTGATTGCTGCAACGGTTTCCTGTTCGCTCTCAGGAAGGGCTGACGAGATAGGAAGACCATCTAGTGACACAAGAGCTGCGCCCTCCACCCCTGG
>JAEORS010000209.1:0-4041 GCA_016840795.1 Candidatus Thorarchaeota archaeon
TCGTGGCGCACACTGGAGGACTGACTATCCAGAGAGAGATGATGAGAGCTTCTTGAAGCATTCCCTGGTTACTCTTATTGACGACTACCTGAAGACCGAATACGTCGATGTGAAGCTAGGCATGTTCGAGGTTAAGGAGAGGAAATACTGATGATGTTCAGAATAGCAAGAAGTAGAGAGGGCGAGAGGATCACACACTATGATCTCTATAAGGTTGATCTCAGTAGGGGGATGACAGTGCTTGACGCTCTCTTCCAAATCCAAGACAACATGGATGAATCATTGTCCTTCAGGTATTCATGTAGGGGTGCAGTCTGTGGTAGTTGTGCAATGCTGATTGACAAGGTGCCACGGCTTGCCTGCAGGACTCAGGTTGCCTCCATCAAGGACTCCAAGGTAGATATGCGTGAGCCATTCGCGGCCATCACTGACTTTCCCCATGGATGGGATTCAGAGAAGGAGATACTGATTGAACCGCTCCCCAATCTGCCCATACTCAAAGACTTGGTTGTTGACATGACTGCCTTCTATAATGCTCTCGAAACTATGAAGCTGTGGGCTGAGCCTCCTGGTGATGAAGAACCCAGATTGCAGAGCCCAGAGGAAAGAAAGAGAATCGATAGGTATGTGAACTGTATCATGTGTGCTAACTGCTATGGTTCATGTCCAATCAATGAACGCGAGAAGGAGTACGTAGGACCAGCGGCACTTGCAAAATCATATCGGTTCTACGAAGATTCGCGAGTAGACGAGAGAGATCACTTCCTAGACGCTGCTAAAGCTCCTAATGGTGCTCCATTGTGTGAACTTATCATGAACTGCGTCAGGGTCTGCCCCAAGGGAGTCGCTCCTGGGGGAGCAATACGGAAGATGAAGAACCTGTGAGTTCCTGAAACTCTCGACTATGCTCCACCGACCTGCCTAAGACGTGACTGAGCTTCGGAGTATTGCTCTTCTTCTCCATCGAAAAAGCCAATATCATGTTGCTTGGAGTATCTTAGCTTGTCGGAGATTGTGGCCCTTTCGTCATCCTCTTTGTTGCCGTATGTCAACCTCCCCGAGAGTCTGGAATATGCAAATAGGCCCAGTCCGATTGCGAAAACCAATGCAATAAGGAACACATCCAGCATCAGAACCACATTCATAATAAGCGTCTGAAGCGACATATGCCTTTCGATGCTCATCAGTGACTTCTCTTGGCTCTCTTCAGAAGCATTGCAATCTGGCCTGCGTGATGCACAGCGTGATAGCCCGCTATAACACGAAGTACATTATCGACAGGACCCTCTCTGAATCCGGTTTGAGGAGGAAGTACAACGATGCTCTCAAGCATACTGTCATCAAGCGTACCACATAATTCCTTGAATCCCTCATAGGCTGAGTGGATGTGTCCTCTCGCAACGTCTTCGAGCTTATCATCAATCTCAGTTTCATGCGAGGCGAAGTCGACGTTAAGCTGCTCTGCAATCATGGCACAGAACATCTCAAGTACTGATGCCACATGCTCAGCAATCTAGGAAACGGAATACCCATAGCGCAAACCTGGGTCCGTACCAGCCAACCGCTTCTTTGTTAGCTCGACAGCGACCTCTGAGCTATCACACAATATCCATCGGCGGCGAAGATTGTGGGCGGCAATCGCAGTACTCCCTGATCCTGCAAAGAAGTCAGCAACCAAGTCGGAGTGGTCGGTTGCACAGCCAATGATTCTCTCGACTAATGCCACGGGTTTCTGAGTCAGAAAGCCTGAATACTCACGTGATGCCCCTTGGATTGGGTTGATGTCTAGCCACAAGTCGGAAACCAGGACACCCGGAATGTCTGCAAGATACTGCTTCTTCGAGTACCTACCATTCTTACTGACATAGATTCTGCCCTCCTCCCACCATCTATCCAGGGTGCTCTTCTTGTACAGATATGGGGCCCTTCTCCCTCTCCATTCGAACTGCTTTCGATGCTCAGTCCTTTGTATTCCTTGAGCTTCTATCTCAATGAGTCTGAATCTTCCTCGTTCATCGCTGTATCTATAGGGTCTCCTAGACTTCTCGTCGTGTACACGGTAGACGGGCCGAGTAGAGAAGTGTGCTGTGTCTTTGGCATATAGTAGGATGATATCGTGCTGACTTCCGAAGCCTTTGCTTTGCGCCTTCGGACTATTGGTACGGCGCCACACAATCTCATTGACAAAGTTCGAATAGCCAAAGGCCTCGTCGAGGATGGTCTTGACGTAATGTGAAACATGCCAGTCTAGGTGTACCCAAATGCTGCCGTCACGTCGGAGGAGTGGCCTCATCACCCTAAGTCTCTCCCTCATGAATTGCAGATACTCATCTAGTCCTCCTATCCACTTGTCCGAGTAGGTTTTTCTCTCCTGCAATCGAGGAGCTTGGTCACCCCTCCCCTTCCCTCTCTCTTTGAGAGTGTAGTCAGTCCCGGATAGAAAAGGTGGATCAATGTAGATCAGGCGGATCTTCTCGTCGAGTTGTCCATGCAACGATTCTATGACGTCTAGACAATCTCCCATGTACAACCAGTTCTCAGATCCATCCATGGCTCCTCTATGGTCATGCTTCCTTAAGAGACCTTTCAGAACGAAAGGACAAGTATGAGAAGATGCTCTACATCTCGGTATCAGTGATGGGCTCTTCGGCGGCAGCCTCCTCGGCCTCAGACTCCTCACGCGCGAGCCGAATCCTGACGAGCCTGACCAAGTAGCCTGCAACTCGATTCCTGACCTTCTTGGTCTCAATGTCAGTGAGCTGCTCAACCAACCTCTTGTTGGTTTCAAAATCATCTGTGAACGTATCTGGGTACAACTGCATTAGGCTTCTTGCTGCGTTCTTGATGAATCCCGGTCTGACGCTACCCAAATGTCGCTCACCGAATACAACTGATTGGCTCGGGATGCCCTTGAATACGAATATAAAGCATGTGGTGCCTCCACGTGTCGAGGCGCAGTCATCTATGCTCTATGAAAGTCTCTCTAATGCATATCAGGAGATTGAAAACACATCCGGGTCTTTAGAGAAGACTCGCATTCTCTCTGAGGTGTTCAAAGAGGCGGGAGCGTCTGAGGTTAGGAGAGTAGTAGCTCTCACAATGGGCAAATTGCATCCTGACTGGACTGGTGAGCCTGAAATCGGGATCGCTGAGAAAATGGCTGTTCAGGTAGTAGCGACAGCAGCATCGACAAGTGAGAGCACCGTGAAGGATAGTCTGAGGGAAATTGGAGACATAGGTGCCGTAGCTGAGCTGCTTCTGGCGGAGAGTGCCCAAGCTACTCTCTTCGCAGAGGAGCTGACCATCACTCATGTGTATGAAACTCTAGACGCTGTAGCGAAGACTACCGGCAAGGGCAGTGCTAGGGACAAGATAGCCAGACTGGTGGGTCTGCTGTCTGACGCATCTCCAATGGAAGCCAAATACATCCTTAGGACTCTGACGGGACAGCTTAGGCTAGGTATTGGTGACATGGGTATCATTGACTCTCTAGCCTTGGCATTTGCTGGTGAAAGGGAGGCTCGTGAGAGAATCGAGCGTGCGTTCAACGTCTGCAGCGACTTGGCCCAAGTTGCTGAGGTGCTGGCCAAAGAAGGACTAGATTCGATGAAGAACATCCAGGCGGCTGTAGGAAGACCAATCCGAATGATGGCAGCCAAGAAGCTCTCTGATCCCGCAGAGATAATCGAGAAAGCGGGACCCGAAGTTCTTGTTGAATACAAGTATGATGGTGAGCGGGTGCAGGTTCATAAGGACGGAGAGGATGTGATACTCTTCTCACGTCGCCAAGAACAGATTACAGAACAGTATCCTGATGTGGTTGATCTTGTGAGGCACCAGATACAAGCAGACATATGCATCCTTGAAGGGGAATGCATCGCTATAGACCCGAAGACTGGTGGCACGCGTCCTTTCCAGGAACTAATGAAACGCCGCAGAAAGACAGACATTGACAGGATGAGCGAAGAGGTTCCAGTAGCTGTTCGATTTTTCGACATACTGTTCCATAAAGGAAAGGATGTGACTGCACTTCCCATGGCT
>JAEORS010000210.1:0-4022 GCA_016840795.1 Candidatus Thorarchaeota archaeon
GGTTCAATTCAACTCAGCCATCGGGCCATACAAAGGTGGTCTCAGATTCCATCCGTCTGTGACACAAGGTGTCTTGAAGTTCCTGGGTTTCGAGCAAGTATTCAAGAACAGCCTGACAACTCTGCCCATGGGCGGTGGCAAGGGCGGTTCTGACTTTGATCCGAAGGGGAAGACAGATGCCGAGGTGGAGAATTTCTGCACAAGCTTCATGCTTGAGCTTTACCGGCACATTGGACAGTTCATAGATGTGCCCGCAGGAGACATAGGTGTCGGTGCTCGTGAGATTGGCTATCTGTACGGCGTATTCCGCAAGGCGACTGGTGTTCATGGGACCTGCGTTCTTACTGGAAAAGGGCCTACCTATGGGGGTTCTCTGATTCGTCCAGAGGCAACAGGATATGGATGCGTGTATTTCGTTGAGGAGATGTTGAAGACCAAAGGCGAGAGTCTAAAGGGTAAGACTGCTGTGGTTTCTGGGTCAGGCAATGTCGCGCAATATGCCACTGAGAAGTGCATAGACCTTGGTGCAAAGGTGATTGCTCTTAGCGACTCTAGCGGATGGATTCATGATCCCGATGGTATTGACCGCGAGAAGCTTGCTTGGGTCATGGAATTGAAGAACGTACGCAGAGGACGTATCAAGGAGTATGCCGAGAAGTTCAATGTAGACTATTCGGACAAAGGAAGTCCATGGGAACTCAAGTGTGACATAGGCTTGCCAAGTGCGACTCAGAATGAAGTTGATGCCAAGGAGGCTAAGATGCTTGTTGACAATGGCGTTATAGCCATTGGCGAGGGTGCCAATATGCCCTGTGTGCCAGAGGCAATTGAGATATTCCAGAAGGCCAAGGTTCTATACGGTCCTGGAAAAGCCGCCAATGCAGGTGGTGTTTCAGTTTCAGGGCTCGAGATGGCACAGAACAGTCAGCGCTTCTTCTGGACACGTGAAGAAGTCGACAGGAAGCTTCACGGGATCATGACGGCGATCCATGAGAACGCATACAAGACTTCTGAGAAATTCGGTGACAAGGGTAACTATGTTCTTGGAGCCAACATTGCGGGTTTCCTGAAGGTTGCCGATGCAATGATAAATCAAGGCCACTATGCGTAGCATGAACCTGGCAGGAACTCCCTGAGTTTCTGCCGTTTCCGCCTTCTCTTCCTACCACCTGGAATGTCATTTCATTTTCTGATTATCTCAAGTAGCTCGGCCAACCTACGTTTGACGTCGGATTCCACAACCGCCAACTCAGCTAACTTACCAATCTGGCCGACCCGCTCGTTTCGAAACTCATCATCAGTGATCTTGCCCTGGCGCCTCTGTAGTTCAAGTCTGTCCATCTCCGCGCCGATTTCTCTGCGTCTTTGATCAACCAGCTCGAATCCCTGCTTCAGTGACATCCATTCAATCATCGCATTACTCTTCTCTTGTTCGAGTCGCTCTCGTCTGAGTCTTTCCTCTTCCTGCTGTTTCAGTTGTCTGTTGGCTGCACGAATCTCTCTCTGGATCTCGTAAAGCCTTCCTTCAACCTCTCGCTTCACCTGTACCATTTGTGTTGAGATCTGCCATTTCTCATGATACTGAGCCATGTGCTCCTGTTCTCCAATCTCTCTACTCTCAAGCTTTCGGTCAATCTCTGTCAATTCTGCCTTGACCTGGTCAAGCTTCTCCTTTAGTTCCTCGTAGGACTTCCTCAAGGAAACCCATTCGACACTGTACTGGGACAAGACTTCCTTAGGGTCAAGATAGTAATCGTCCCTTGCACTACCCTCGTGATGGCTCATTGACAGACTCTCCAGGTGAATCGACTACTTACTTTCAATCGAGCTGAGCGTGTTTTTTGACGTATGATGTGAGAACTTCCTGCTGGATTAATCCTCTGCTTCCCTAGCCTCACGTTCAGGCTCGGTTTCGGGAGGAGTTTCCGTATCGAGATAGTCCCATGTCGGTGGGGGTTCCAGAGGCTCTTCCACAGAAGGTTCTGGCTCGAACTCGGGTGACGAAGGTTCCTCCTCTTCTTCTTCTCCCTCTTCTTCCTCCTCCTCACCCTCTACTTCGTCTACAGCCTCCTCAAGCTCTTTCACCGCAGAGGAAATGGCCTTTAGTTTCCCAGTTTCCAGCTTCTCAAGAAGCTGGTAGAACATCCGTTCAACGACTTTGGCGCTTCCTTTTGCCTCAAACTCAAGCTCTCCAAGTTCAAACTCAAGTTCTGTATAGTCGTCTCTCTTCGCACGTTTCTTAGGTTTCTCAGGTGTCTTCTCTTCCTCGGCCATCCGACGCACCCAGTGGACAATCAGGAGCTTCGTTAATAAATCATTCACAGAAGCACTAACTCTGACCTATCAGCTTAAGAGGACGTTGTCACATCCGCCCCCATGGTTGTGAGTGGAGATGAGGATTCAATCGAATCTCCTTCCGGTGAACGATCGCAAGAAGAAGCCAACAGATGTTCTCAAACTTTCATTCGGAACAGTCTTCACAGATCACATGTTTATGATGGACTATAGGGGTGGAGAGTGGCTAGACCCTAGAGTGGTGCCCTACGGACCCTTATCCATCGATCCGGCAGCCTTGGTTCTTCATTATGGTCAAGGCATCTTTGAGGGATTGAAGACATACAGAAGAGGTGAAAGGGTACTCCTCTTCAGACCTGAGAAGAACATTGAGAGGCTGAACAGATCCGCCACCAGAATGGTGATGCCTACACTCAACCCGGATTTCGCCCTCGAATCATTGTTGAACCTCATCAGAATTGAACGTGACTGGGTCCCACAGATTCCTGGGAGTTCTCTCTATATTCGTCCCACACTAATCGGAACTGAACCAAAGCTCGGTGTGAAGGCATCAGACGAATACCTGTACTATATCATTCTAAGTCCCGTGGGTCCTTACTTCCCCACTGGGTTCGGACCTGTCAAAATCATGGTGGCAGACAAACACGTTAGAGCGGCTGAGGGTGGGGTTGGAGAAGCAAAGACAATGGGCAACTATGCCGCAGGTCTGCTCGCCGGAAAAGAGGCGGTTGAGGTTGGGTGTACACAGGTACTCTGGTTGGATGCGCATGAACGGAGATTTCTCGAGGAAGTGGGCACAATGAACATCGCCGTGAAATTCGACGATGAAGTGGCTACGCCTCCCCTTTCAGGAACGATTCTCTCAGGGATTACACGTGATTCAGTAATCCACATTCTCAGGGATTGGGGACTGAAAGTGAACGAACGCAGGATTTCCATTGAAGAAATAATGGAGGGGCTCGAAACAGGCAAAGTTGAGGAGATATTCGGTTGCGGAACTGCTGCAATAATCGCACCAGTCGGGTTGCTACACTACAAAGGAGTCGCCTACACCGTAGGAGATGGCAATACTGGGCCTCTGACTCAAAGACTTTACAACGAACTGATAGGAATTCAAAGCGGCGAGCGAGAGGACAAATACGATTGGGTAGTGGAAGTCGAGTAGAGCCCCCACCTCAGGAAATTCAGTAACCTTTTTCCGTTCCGCATGTACTGGGATTCCCGCGAGTTGGACCTCTTGACATCACAACTAACAGTTGACTTCACCAAATGCACGGGTTGCAGAATCTGTGAACTTGCATGCACTGCAAAGCATGAAGGTAAGTTTCAACCAAGCCTGGCAAGGCTGAAGATAATCAAGTATGACGATCTGGGGGTTGACATCCCCAATGTCTGTGGTCCCTGCGAAACCGCACCATGTGTGGATGTTTGTCCTGTCTACGCCATGCGTAGAAACCCCGTTTCAAAGATGACCTATGTTGACCAAGACAAGTGTATACTCTGCAAGTCTTGTGTCGGAGCTTGTGTCAACGGGGTGATTCAACTAGATACGGAGCGCATGAGAATCATCAAATGCGACCATTGCGGCGGAGACCCTGAGTGTGCCAAGGTCTGCCCTACTGGAGCCATCAACTACGGCCCTTCACATGTTTCTGAGATAGTAGACAGGCATGGGAAGGTAGCAAGCTACCTGAAGGAAATCCGTAGACTTGCGGAGGCACAGGAGT
>JAEORS010000211.1:0-3996 GCA_016840795.1 Candidatus Thorarchaeota archaeon
TCCAGTAGGGCCTCGTGGGCGAGAATGAACCACGGTTGGCTGGTTGACCGGACTATAGTGTTTCCATACACAGACGACTACTCAAAGAGTGATTCTCCTGATACTCCTTCATTTCGAGTGTCTAACGACAAGATTGCTGGATGGACAACGAGGGCTCCCCATTCAACTCGGCTGATTGGCTTTGGCAGAGTAGATCCAAAGGACTCTCTTAGCGGTTCTCCCGATAGACCTGTCAAAGAGATCAAGAGAGCGGTGAAAGTGCTAGGCTTGCGAGGTCTGAAGCTGCATCCTCTTGCTCAGCTGTTCGTTGACGAAATAGATTCGGACTACATGAGAAAGATCATGAAATGTGCCGGAGACCTCGGAATCCCAGTGATTATGGACACGAGGAATACACGGACTGTTCTCCGAATCCAAGACTTGGTCAATTCCATGAGGGGCTCCAAGAAGTACGAGAAAACTCTCACCCAATTGAGTATCATTCTGGCGCATTGCGGCATGAGTCCGGGGGACCCCCGCCTTTACGAAGTCCTCAGAGACCCTGTCTTCTACGGTGAAACGTCGACTCTCCACGGCAAGGATGTTCCGATTCTGTTCCAGATGGCTCATGAGAGAATGGGGGCACCTGGTGTCCAATGGTCGGAGAAGCTTCTCTTTGGCACTGACTATAGTTTCCTATCAGTTCAGGCTGCTGAGATAATACTTCACCTGATTTCTAGGGACTTCAAGGGTACTCTTGGTGACATACAGAGAATAATCGGTGGAAATGCATTAACTCTGGCACAGACCCCCTTCAGAACAGACAACGGAGTCAAACGTCAGCCAAAGACAGTAGTCTACGAGAAGTGTGAGCCGACTGTCACTCAAGAACTTGAAGAGTCCATAATATCGTTGCTCAACAACGGCTGGAACATGTCATCGCTAGATCTAATGATACCACCCCGACACACTTGGCCCAATATCCAGTCCCTCGAAAGAGGAGGATACAACGGGATTCATCTTGACTCCTATGTCATGACTCTCCATCCCAAGAATGGCGGAACCGAATTTCATGTCTGGGTAAGAATGAACCCCGCAGGGCTGCTAAGCTGCACAGTTCTAGGTACCAAGGGCACTCTCGTTCTTGACACTGCCGAGTTTGCCGCTCAGAGGCTGGGCCAAGAGCTAAGTGAGAAGATACGTGAGGACGCTAGGCCCATGCGAACACCACAGGAACTGGCCTCAAGTGTCCTTGATATGTTATCCTGAGCAGAGGTCCGCACAATTCTTTATAATGAATCTGGAGGATTCTTGTCACAAAAGACAAGTGGAGGAGAACACCATCCCCAAATCTATGACACTGGAGATTGAAGACGGTGGAGACCTGAGAGGGTATGCCATCCTGAATCCGAAGACTGCGAAGACGCTCAACGCTGAATTGGGTTCGATTGTGGTCTTTGAGGACCCCCAGTCATCATTTTGGGGGGCCGCTCAGGTACGTGTCCAAGATGAAGTTCCTGCTGACAAGATAATAGTCGACACACTTGTTCTTGAAGCTTCGTTGTTGATGGACGGTGACACCGGAATAGAGGTCTCTCTATATGACGAAGACATGACCGCTCTAGAGTATGTAGAGTTCGGCCTGAAACCTCTTTCAGAGGATGCCAATGCGGAGGACCTGGTTTCCCGTGCAGCCGAGAATGTCAAATCGCTTGAGAAGCTGATTGGAGGTAGGCTTGTCTATCCAGGTATGTCATTCAATTGGCCTGAGTTGAATGCTAAGGTTGAGATAATGTCCACGCGGCCATCCCTCTCAGGAAGGATGTTCGCAAAGCTCGCGTTCGAGGCACTTAAGGAGAAGACTGGATATCAGTTCAAGACCGTTGGGATTGCGACGCCCTTCAACGCAGTATTATGCGTGGATACCAGCGGGTCGATGAAGACAAACGATGTGCCTGTACAAGACATAGCTCATGCAAGAGAGGGCCTCAAGGACCTAGCGGGCGATAACCCTGAAGTACAAGCCTTTCTTGACAGATTTGAAGAGGGTAAGAATGTCAGCAGGGCAGAAGCCGCAGCTATGGCTGTCTTACTGTATCTTGCAGAGAAGGTAGGACGAGGCTATGGTGAGAAGGTCGGAGTCATCACGTTCGAGAAGGAGGTCACGGAGATGACCTTCTTGAATTCTGAAACTGGTGATGTCCAACCCTTTGTGGAATGCACCGGGAGAGAGAAAGCTCTAGGACTTCAGATCATCAGCACACATGTGGTTGACAAGGTCGAAGAAGGTGGGACTCTCACCGACATGGGGACTGCTCTAGCCAAGGCGCATGGGATAATTCAAGCCTTTGGTGATCCAGAAAAACCCACTATGCTAATCATGCTGACTGACGGAATGACCACATCTGGACCTCCTCCATTGAAAGTGTTGAAGGAAAGATTCACTGATCGAGGACGGCTTGTCATCTATTGCATTGGTCTAGGGGAACGAAGTGAGATCGACGAAGAGCTGATGCTAGCGATGGCCCATTATGGAAATGGTAACTATCGTCATGTTGACAATATGCGAGATCTTCTGGAATGGTATGGAAAGCTGGCTAGTGAGTTTGCAATAGTGATTCGGGGCGCAACCTAACTCTACGTGGGCTCAAGAGCTTGAAGCAGAGCCTTGAGTGTCTCCAAGTCCATTTCTTCAATCTGCTCCTCAGGAATGCCCACCAACATGCCCTCAGGGATGGTCAAAAGCAGTTGCGCCTTTTCCTCTCCGTATTTCCCTGTATACTCCTTCAGGCGTTTCTCGTCTGCGGAAACCTCCTCCTCAACAGCAACCGCTTCCACCTCGGGTTTCTCCTCGGCCCTAGCCTCAGGAGCAGCCGCTTCCATGGTTGATGCGATTAGAGCCTCCAATTCATCGTAGGTAAGACCTTGAAGGACATCCTCTGATATTGATTCGCGAACCTCAACTGGAATCCTCTCAATCAGTTCTTGTCTAGAGGGAGCTCCCTTCTTCCTCCGAACCTTCTTTACCTTCCTTACTTTGATTGCCTTCTTCTTGGGCTCTGGCTTCTCTTCCTTGACCTCAAATGATACCATGAGAGAGTCAACGAGCTCTCTAGCAGTTTCTGGAGTGAGTCTTCTCAAGTCCTCTTCTGGGAGCGTTGCTCTAAGTTCCTCTGGAACCTCGCTTAAGATCTCCTCCACTTCAGCCGATATACCCGGTGTCTTTCGGGGACCTTCCTCCTCAATGGGTGCTGCCGCAACTGCTTCAGCCCCTGCAAGCACAATCGGCGTTTCCTCGAGCTCTCGTATGAAGTCCGTAACATCGATTTCTACATTGAAGTCCTGAGAGCGCCAGTTCAGGAACCTATCGATACCCTCAGAGCTCAGGTTGATTCCGGCCAGATGTCTTCGAATCCTATCCTCCGGGAGATCTGGGTAGTTGGAGACAAGCAACTCAATGTCTTCTTCACTGAGTCTCGCCCATATCGGCCCTCTCAACAGTTTCGAGAGTCCTGCTGCACAATGCGACCTGACCCATGTGTTGGTGTCATTGAGTCCTCGTAGGAGATCGGGAACCGTTCTCGGTTGATGGTAGAAGGCAAGTGCCTGCGCGCAAGCGATTCTGACACTCTCTTCCTCGTCGTTCATAGCCTTTGCAAGGTCAATCACAACAGTCGGGTCTCCGATATCCATAGATGCCAGTAGCGCCCTCTCTCTAACAACGTCTGAAGCATCCGAGAACGCAGAAACAAGGGCCGATCTCACCTTCTTGCTTTTCTGTGCGCGAATCCCGACCTCTTCAGTTTCGAACTCCAGTAGCAGGCGCCTAGTTTCAGACATGGGAGATCCTCCGTGGGTCAATAGCCAAACACATCTGGAGATACTCTGTGATGGCCGTATGTAGAGTCATCTTTTCAGACTAACGTTCGATTCCCACTCTCTGATATTAAACTTCGCAATATGTATACCCTTTTCGTGTGTGTATCTCCTGTCTAGGACCGACCGGATGAGATTTAG
>JAEORS010000212.1:0-3988 GCA_016840795.1 Candidatus Thorarchaeota archaeon
AATCTCACAGGAGATGTGTTTCAAGTTGTTCTCTGCAGCTCCGACGACTGTGATAGACCTAGGACCCTCTGAATCGATAATCGTGTCCTTTGTCTTCCCATTGGTCGCTGCCTTCACTCTTCGAAACCCTCTATCCGTTTCCTTAGCTCCATGATTTCGTCGCGAATCTTGGCTGCCTTCTCGAACTCCAGATTCCTCGCTGTCTCTTTCATCTGCTCCTCAAGGTCGATTATGTAGTCTGCGAGCTCTTCAATCTCGAAGGGTTCGAAGTCATCAATCTTCATCTGAACAGTGGACTCTCTCGTCTGTATCCCTTGAGCGATGTCTCGAATTGTCTTTACAATTGAGGTCGGGACTATTCCATGCTCCTCGTTGTAGCTGAGCTGAAAGGCTCTCCGACGGTTGGTTTCATCGATTGCGGTCTGCATCGCTGTGGAAACACTGTCACCGTACAGTACAACGCGGCCATGAACGTTTCTTGCTGCACGACCCATTGTCTGAATCAGAGCCCAGTCAGTTCTGAGGAAACCCTCTTTGTCTGCATCAAGGATCGCAACCAAGGACACCTCTGGAAGGTCTAGACCCTCTCGCAGGAGATTGATGCCCACCAGCACATCGAACTTGCCTTGGCGGAGCTGCCTGACGATTTCTATTCGTTCGACCGTCCCGATGTCAGAATGAAGGTACCTCGCCTTGACTCCTGCCTCAATCAGATACTCACTCAGCATCTCTGCGGTCTTCTTGGTCAAAGTCGTGACTAGGACTCTGTTACCCAAAGCAACTGTGCGCTTGATCTCCCCTAACAAATCATCAACTTGGCCCACGACCGGGCGGACTATGACTTCTGGATCAAGAAGCCCTGTCGGCCTAAGAAGCTGCTCGACAATCTGCTGACTAACCTTCCGCTCATATGGGCCAGGAGTAGCTGTCGTGTAGACTACGTGCTTCATGTACTGCTCGAACTCGTCAAGCTTGAGAGGTCGGTTATCAAACGCTGAAGGCAGTCTGAATCCATATTCAACCAGGTTCTGCTTTCTTGAGAGATCGCCGAAATACATTCCTCGTAACTGAGGCATAGTCATGTGGCTCTCATCAATTATCATTAAGAAGTCGTCAGGGAAGTAGTCCAGGAGCGTGTAGGGCTTCTCTCCCTTATTCCTTGCGTCGATGAAGCGAGAGTAGTTCTCGATTCCCTGACACATGCCTGTTTCTCTCAGCATCTCAAGGTCGTAGAGGGTCCTACGTTTCAGACGGTCGGCCTCTACGAGCTTGCCCTCTTTCTTGAACCAATCAACTCGTTCGTGCATCTCATGCTCAATCTCTTCCAATGACTCGAGTATCCTTTCGTGACGAGCGATATGGTGCCGAGCTGGAAAGAGCTCCGTCCATTCCTGATCGAAAAGCCTTCTCGACGTGAGTCGGTCCATGACTGAGATTCTCTCAATCTTGTCTCCGTCCAGCTCAAGCCTCAGATAGTTCTCCCATGCAGCAGGGACCACGTCTATGACATCCCCTCTGACACGAAAGGAGCCAGAGTTCAACTCCATGTCGTTACGGTCAAACTGCAATGCAACAAGGCGTTCCAGCAGTGTTCGTCGGTCGATTTCACTGCCAACCTCTACCATGGTACGAAAGTGGTCATACTCTGACGGATTGCCGACTCCATAGATACAAGAAACAGACGCAACGACAATCACATCATTTCTTGATCTCAGTGAGTGAGTGCTGGAGTGTCGGAGTCGTTCTATTTCCCGGTTGATGTCAGCCTCCTTCTCTATGTACATGTCCTTAGAAGGAACGTATGCCTCTGGCTGATAGTAATCATAATAGGAGACGAAGTACTCTACTCCAGCATCCGGGAAGAACTGCCTATATTCTGAGGCGAGCTGCGCAGCCAATGTCTTGTTATGAGAGATGACAAGAGTGGGCTTGTTGTAGGCCTCAATCACGTTGGCCATGGTGAAAGTCTTGCCTGAGCCTGTCACTCCCAACAAAGTCTGATGCTGAAGACCACTCTCGAGACCCTCCACTAGTCTGTCAATTGCCTGTGGTTGGTCCCCCGTGGGCTCGAAGGGAGCAACTAGCTTGAACTCTTCCATCTGCTCTGCCTCGCCTCGTTCGGGCTCACACCTGAACTCAAGTAACTGTTTGGGTAAGTGCCTCGCGCCATTAATTGAGATGAGCCATCTACTAGGAACTTGTCATACGATGCCGTCTATCTAGACGAATGCCGATGACTCGGAGGGATAGTCGAAAGTATCAGGTAGGCCCTCAAACGCAGGGGAAGAACCCCGATATATCATTGAAGCTCGGAAGCTCCGAGTCGGCGCGCGACTTGAGAATTGGAGGCTACGCAAGCCCCAAAGCACACAGGGATACACATGACTCAAAGGTTGGACTGATATCCCCAGAAGCCACATGAGTCCTGACACGATGTCGGCCGAGAAGATCAGAGATTGGCTAGAGTCCCTTGAAGTCCCCTACAAGTTTGATGCAGTAGTCTTTGGAAAGAAGAGGTCTTTTGAGAATGTTTCGGCTCGATCCTGAATCGAGCCTTAGAAACCTCTCCCGGACAATCCTGTCCTGGCTAGAATCAGCACATAGGTAATGTTCACCAGACTCTAGGTTTCCTCAGAATCCAAGCTGCAGATCGCGTCGAGTGCGATTCTGACCATCTTCTTCTCGCCTGCGTCGAACTCCTGCAGACGTTGGCCCTTGTAGCGATTCTCGCCAGTGACGAGATTCGACCCCACAGTGAGAATTCCGCCTGCCCTCTTTCCAAGATCAGTTGCCGCAATGAAGATGGCAGAGAGCTCCATGTCAAGAGCCACAGCGCCCAGTCTGGCATATTGCTCATTGAGCTTTGGCGAACGGCCCCTTAGGTAGAAGTTCTCACAAGTTCGCACGACACCAGTATGGTATGTTGCTCCTGCCTTCTTCGCCGAGTCTATTAGAGCCAGCAGAACATCAAGGTCGGGTATGGCTGGGAAAGATAGAGGTGCGTACTCAAGGGTGCATCCCTCATCTCGAATGCAACCGGACCCGATGATATTGTCGCCAAGTTGGATGGCTTCTTGAAATGTCGCACAGGAGCCAATCCTGATGAAGGTGTCAGCGCCGATGGCAGCGAGCTCCTCCACAGCCGTGATTGCAGAGAAACACCCCATTCCGGTGGACATGACAGACACCGGAACACCCTTGTAACTCCCCGTGAAGGTCAGATACTCTCGACTGAAGACCTTCTCTTCAGCCTCATCGAATAGGGACGCGGCGATTCTTGCTCTCTCCGGAGGACCAGGGAGCAGAACGTATCTGGCCACATCATCTTCAGTCAAGTGCAGATGAGGGACCTTACCATCGGAATCTCTCATTACTCTCTGATGAGCCATAGCCTAGCACTTAATCATCCGGCACTTAAGCACTGCCCCCTCAACGGCCTCTTGGACGGGTCAGTACAGACACAAGTTCAAGGACTTCGCTAGTAGTGCCTTGATTCTATGGCAGCATCAAACATTGCAACGATGTTCTCTGGAGGAACCTCTGATAGAATGTTGTGGACGTTGGAAGCGATGTAGCCTCCGCCAGGCTTGAAACATGTCATATTGTGTTTCACCTCTTCGCGAATCTTTTCTGGAGTCCCAAATGGAAGAGTACTCTGGGAATTGCAGAGACCTCCCCAGAATGTGATAGAATCACCGAAGCGACTCTTCAGGCTACAGGGTTCCATATCGAACGCTCCCACTTGAACCGGGCTTATTGCGTCGTATCCAATCTCAGAGAAGTGTGGGATGAAGTGAGGAACAGAACCACAGGAGTGGTAGTTGATCTTGACATCTGCAAGACGGTGCAGCTTCTCGGAGAAGCGTTTCTCTATCGGCTTGATTATCGGAACGTACACCTTCTGTGGACTCATGATTGGACCTCTTTGTGCCGCGAGATCACCATTGTTGGACACTATGTCAACGTAGTATTCCTCTCCAAACTTAAC